>JACCUZ010000098.1 GCA_013698395.1 Sporichthyaceae bacterium | reverse complement strand
GCCTCCTCGAGGCCCAGCCAGCGCACGCCGTCGACCTCGCGGGTGGGCTGGAACTCGCCACCCGCCTCGCGCATGGCCCAGTAGCGCACGACCTTGTCCACCGATTTCCGCCCCACCGTGACCGGGTAGCGGCTAGCGGTCAGGTAGGGGCCGACGCGCGACCGGTAGCCGGTCTCCTCGGCCACCTCCCGCAGCGCGGTGATGAGGACGTGCTCGCCACGCTTGCTTTTTCCCTTGGGCAGCGACCAGTCGTCGTACGCCGGCCGGTGCACGAGCGCCACCTCGGGATCGGCCGGGTCCCCGCGCCACAGGACACCGCCGGCTGCGAGGACCATCGGGCGGCTGCTCATGAGGCGGGTGCGACCTCGGCCCACAGCGCCTCGTAGCGGCGCGCCACCGGGCTCTTGGGGGCGAAGTGGGGCACCGGCGCGCGCCGCTCGGCCATCTGTTCCACCACTGTCGTGGACGGGATCACGGTGTCCGCGATGCGCCCGCGGTCGCGTGGGATCGACTCGATGATGTCGCGGTGCAGCCGCTTGCGGCGGTCGGCCATCGAGAAGAACGCGACGACCTCCGGCCGCCGGCCGTCGAAGTCGGCGACGAACCCGGTCAGCTGGTCGAACGTGCGCAAGGAGAGGGTTGCCGGGATCAGCGGGACTAGCAGCAAGTCTGATGCGTCCATCACGCTCTCCGACACCAGCGAGATGCTCGGCGGGCAGTCCAGGAACACCACGTCGTAGTCGTCGGCCACCGTGGCGAGCAGTCGGCTGAGCCGGCGGGTCGGCTTCCGGGTGCCGTCGAGCTCGAGGTCCATGTAGCGGTACCGGAAGTCCGCGGGCAGCAGGTCCAGACCGTCGAAGTCGCTGCCGCGCAGCGCCCCGTCCAGAGGCCGGTCACCGCTGATGAGAGCCCGGCTGCCGCCCTTGATCTTCGGCCGGATGCGGAACAGGAACGTCGCCGCGCCCTGCGGGTCGAGGTCCCAGAGCAACGTACGCCGTCCCTCGCGGGCAGCGAGGTACGCCAAGTTCACCGCGGTCGACGTCTTCCCCACACCGCCCTTGAGGTTGTAGACCGCGAGAACTTTCATCGGCTGCCTTCGGTCCCTAGCGCCTGGAGGCGGGCAGTGCTCGACGGCCGAACGAAGCGTGCGAACGCGTCGCCGAGGTCGGTGCGGGCGGCGGCCTGGTCGGTCTCCAGGTGGGTGACCAGCTCGCCCATCGCCAGCAGCGCCGACGCCGGTGCCGACCCAGCCGCCATCTCGTCGGCGAACGTCCGCACCGCGTGCTGCTGCACCTCCGCGTCCTGGAACCGGCCCAGGCAGTCCTGGAGCCGCTTCAGGTCGGCGATGGCCTTTCCCGTCGTCGTCGGGTCGTGCAGCGCGGTGAACATCTCCAGCGCGTAGCGCAGCTCCTTGCACCGCTTGCGCAGGGTGTGCAGGCCCTCGTGCGGCGAGTCAGCCTTGATGGCCGAGCCCAGCTTCACCACCCGCCGGTGCGCTCGTGAGATGCAGCCGCGGGAGAGCTCGTCGGCGGTGATGCGGGAGAGCTCGCCGGCGGTCTCCACCAGCTCGCCCGTCCAGTCGGTGAGGAACTCCTGGGAGCGGCGCGTGCCCAGCGCCCGAACCAGCTCCCGGTGCGCGGTGGCGCGGCGGCGGCGCAGGTGCGCTTCGAACGGGGCGAGGTCAGCCGGGTCCGCGGACACCAGCCAGCCACGCATCGTGGGCAGCCCCAGCAGGTGGACGTCGAGGTCCCGCAGCGGGGTGGTGAGGTCGCCAAGGCGCTTCCCCTCCGCCTCCCAATGGCGCACCGTCGCCGGGTCCAGAACCGGCCGGCTGAGCTTGAGGGTGGAGCGGGTCCGCCGCACGGCGACCCGGTAGTCGTGGAGGAACTCGGTGTCGATGTCGTCGATGAGGCCGGGTATGTTGGCGCACATCTCGGCGAGGTAGCCGGAGACCACGTCAGCGACGGCCTGCGGCGCGGGCGTGCTCCGCTCGATCAGCGCTGCCGGCGGCTTGATGGCGGGCTCCGGGTCGGGTGCGGCGACGGGAGCCACCCCAGGGAGCCGGCTCAGCAGCCCGAGCACCCGGGTGCCGTCCCGCTCGTAACCCTTCACCGGTGAGACGGTCAGCACGGTGCCACCGAGGGCGTCGGTGGCGCCGCTGCCGGCGGGAGCGTCCAACTCGATGCGTACGACTGCCTTGGAGTTCTTGTCGCGGACCGTCAGCAGCTGCACCCGGCGCCGCTTCGGCGGGCCGGCGATGACGGCACGGAGCTTCATCGGCCCGGCGACGATGTCGCGCACGGCCCCCGGAGGTAGTCGGTCAGCGACCGCCGGAGCCGTGAACCCGGTTGCGGCGCTCGTGACCTCAGACCCGTCGTCGCGCCGCAGGACGAGCGCCGCCTCACCTGCGAACTCCTGCAGGTGCAGGGCTAGGCCGGCGGCAACGAGGCGACGGTCGAAGGTCTCGAGCGGGATCCGGGTCACCGTGGTCCCCCGGCCGATGTCGACCGTGTAGCGACCGGTCAGGCGCTCGACGACCCCAGCGGTCAGGACGACGGTGTCCGCACCGGCCACCTCCAGTCGTCGGATCTGTGGCGCCACCCGGGTCCTCACATCTGCAGGGTCGTGGAAGCCGGTCACTCTAGGGTCCCCAGGTGAACGAAGGGCTGTCGGACGGCTACGACGGCTGAGGGTCAGTGCCGGAGGTTTTGGCTGTGCACAACTCAACGGCCATGTCCGACGGGTCCGCTAGACTCGAACACATGTTCGAGGCCGCCGCTGGCTATGAGCTGACATCGGACCCTACGGTTGCGGGGACGGCCGCTCCGCGCACGGCCACGGT
>JACCUZ010000095.1 GCA_013698395.1 Sporichthyaceae bacterium | reverse complement strand
CAAACGAGGCAAAGCCAGTCTGACCACCGGTCGCGTGGCCGTACCACAAGACCACGGGCTCACGTCCCGCCCCTGGCGGAGGTGAGCACCGCAACGCCCTCAAGCCGGTGGGTGACTGGGGGTTCTAGGAGGTCGTGAACGGAGGTGCCCCGTTCGTCAGGCACTCACGCTGATTGCGGCTTGAACGCGTGCGCCGGGGGAGTTCCGGGCTCGTGGCCAACGAGGGTGGGTCGGGGTGTGGCGCTGGGGTTTACGCTGCGGCCATGCAGGTTTGCCGGGTGTGTGCGGCCCAGAGTGCGGACGGGAAAGCGTTCTGCGAGGAGTGTGGCTCGCCGTTGGCCGCCGCGTGCCGGTCCTGCGGCTCACCGACCACAGCGGGTAAACGGTTCTGCGGCGACTGCGGTGCCGCCTTGATCGCTTCGGCTGCAGAGGTGTCGCTGAATGCGCTGGACACCGATCCGGTTGTTGCGGCGCGGGCTCCTAGTGCGGAGCGGCGGGTGTGTTCGGTGTTGTTTTGCGACCTGGTGGGGTTTACGCCGTTGTCGGAGGCGCGTGATCCGGAAGAGGTTCGTGAGCTGCTGTCGCGCTACTTCGAGGTGGCCCGGACGGTTATCGGCCGTTATGGCGGGGTGGTGGAGAAGTTTATTGGGGATGCGGTGATGGCGGTGTGGGGGACACCGGCCGCAACGGAAGAGGATGCAGAGCGGGCGGTACGCGCGTCGTTGGAACTGATCGACGCCGTCGCGCAGCTGGGTCGAGATGCTGGTGCAGAGGGGTTGGCAGCTCGGGCCGGGGTGGTGACCGGCCCGGTGGCGGTGACAGTGGGCGCTGCTGGCGAGGGAATGGTGGCGGGTGATGCGGTGAACACCGCCGCCCGGGTGCAGGCCGCCGCCGAGCCTGGAGCGGTGTTGGTGGATGAGGGCACTCGCAAGGTGGCGGAGGTTGCGGTCGGCTTCATCGCGGCTGGTGAGCATGATTTGAAGGGCAAGGCGGCGCCCATGCCACTGTGGCAGGCGACCCGGGTGGTGGCTGGGGCTGCGGGTTCTCAGCGGATCGACGGCTTGGAGGCCGGGCTCGTTGGCCGTGACGCGGAGCTGCGGTTGGTGAAGGAGCTGTTCCACGCCTGCGTGGAACGACGGACCCCGCGGCTGGTGTCGGTGACAGGCGCGGCCGGGGTGGGGAAATCACGGCTGGGTTGGGAGTTCCGCAAGTACATCGACGGGTTGCTGGTCACCGTCTGGTGGCACCAGGGAAGGTGCTTGTCCTATGGCGATGGGGTGGCGTTTTGGGCGCTGGCGGAGATGGTGCGGCAGCGGTTCCAGATCGCCGAAGAGGACCCTTCGACGGTGGCCGCCGACAAGCTAGTAACGGGATTGGAGCGGTGGCTGCCTAATCCGGACGAGCGGGATTATGTCGGTCCCCGGTTGGCGCAGCTGCTCGGGGTGGACTACGGCAAGGCCACATCGCTGTTGGGTCGGGAGGAGTTGTTCGCCGGGTGGCGGCTGTTCTTCGAGCGGCTGGCGGCTACCGGTCCGGTGGTGATGGTGGTCGAGGACCTCCAGTACGCGGATGCCGGGTTGTTGGACTTCCTCGAGCACCTGTTGGACTGGGCCCGAGATGTGCCGATCTTCGTGCTGACGCTGGCCCGCCCGGAACTGGAGAGCCGCCGATCTGGCTGGGGGACGGGCCGTCGTAACAGCACCGCGCTGACCTTCGACCGGCTCGACGACGCGGCTATGGCCGCGCTGCTCGATGCTTTGGTGCCGGGAATGCCGACTGCGGCCAAGACAGCCATTGCTGCCCGAGCGGAGGGCATACCGTTGTATGCAGTAGAGACCGTGCGGATGCTCATCGACCGCGACATCGTGCAACCCATCGACGGCGTCTACCGCCTGGTCGGTGACGTCGGTGAGCTTGCCGTGCCGGCCACCTTGCAATCGCTGCTAGCCGCCCGCCTCGACACCCTCGAACCAGCCGAGCGGCGACTGGTCGCCGACGCCGCCGTGCTCGGCGGCACCTTCCCGGCAGAGGCGCTGGTCGCAGTTTCTGAACAACCCGAACCACAGATCCGCCGAACGCTTGCAGAGCTGGTGCGCCGTGAGGTGCTCGGTGTGCGCGCCGACCCGCTGTCGCCGCAGCGCGGCCAATACGCGTTCGTGCAGACCATGTTCCGTCAGGTCGCCTACGACACGCTGTCGCGCCGGGAACGCAAAGCCCGTCACCTCGCGGTCGCTGACCACCTGCAGTCAACGTTCGCCGACGCCGGCGAGGAGGTCGCGGAGGTCATCGCGGCGCACCTGATCGACGCGCTCGCTGCAGTTCCCGACGATCCCGATGTGGCGGATTTGCGGGAGCGGGCCGTCAACATGCTCACGCGGGCCGGCGACCGTGCTGAGCGCACCGGCGCTCCCACCACCGCCGCCAAGGCTTACACCACCGCCGCTGGACTGCTGGATCGCACCGGCACCCCTGACACGGAGCTCGCGGCAGCGGCGCTGCATGAGCGTGCCGGCGTCGCCACCAGCACAGTAGGCGACTTCCCGGCCGCTGTGGAGCACTACCGGAAGGCAGCCGAGGCCTACCGGCGACACGGGCGCGTTCGCGACGCCGCCCGCGCTGACACCTCCGTCGGCGCTTCGCTGCGCAGGCAGGGTCGGCTGGAAGAGGCCCGCGTGCAGATCGTCGGGGCGCTGGAAATCTTGCAGCGCGACCCGGATGCGGACACGGTGGCCGCACTCGCCGAGAAGGCCACTTTGGAGGCGTTCGCCGGCAACGCCGAGGAGGC
>JACCUZ010000085.1 GCA_013698395.1 Sporichthyaceae bacterium | reverse complement strand
GAGCAGGAGCGCGACAGCCGAGCCCGCAGCGCGGCCCGTCGCGAGCGGCGGGCACGGGAAGCCGTCGTGGCCCAGGACGTGGCACTGGCCGCTCAGGTGGCGCTGCTCCACCTCGAGCGGTCGCTGGTGCTCGCTGCCGAGGCGCGTGAGGCCGCCGACGCAGCCCGCCGCAGCCGAGAGGGCGAGCTCGCGGCTCTGCGCAGCCGCTCGCGCGAGCTGACCGCGGAGCATGAGCGCCTCACCGACAGCGTCCACCGTGACGAGGTGGCCCGGGCTGAGCAGCGGCTGAGGATCGAGGCTCTCCGGGAGAAGGCTCTGGAGGACTTCGGGGTGGCGACCGAGTCGCTGGTCAGCGAGTACGGCCCGCACCAGATGGTGGCGCCGTCGCCGCCCGCGCCGGACGAGGTACGCGAGGTCGAGCCCGACCCGGTGCCCTACGTACGTCAGGAGCAGGAGAAGCGGCTGCGGACCGCCGAACGCGAGCTGGCCCTGCTGGGTCGGGTGAACCCCCTCGCCCTCGAGGAGTACGCCGCGCTGGAGGAGCGCCACCAGTTCCTCGGCGAGCAGCTCGAGGACCTCAAGGCCACCCGCCGGGACCTGCTCGAGATCGTGCATGAGGTCGATGAGCGGGTGGAGCAGGTGTTCGCGGCGGCCTACGAGGACACGGCGCGGGAGTTCGAGGCGGTGTTCACGCGGCTGTTCCCGGGTGGGGAGGGCAGGCTGGTGCTGACCGACCCCGCCGACATGCTTACCACCGGCATCGAGGTCGAGGCCCGCCCGCCCGGTAAGAAGATCAAGCGGCTCTCGCTGCTCTCCGGCGGAGAGCGGTCGCTGACCGCGGCCGCGCTGCTCGTTGCGATCTTCAAGGCCCGGCCAAGCCCGTTCTACGTGATGGACGAGGTCGAGGCCGCCCTCGACGAGACCAACCTCGGGCGGCTCCTCACGCTGATGGAGGAGCTGCGTGAGGCGAGCCAGCTCATCGTCATCACCCATCAGAAGCGCACCATGGAGGTCGCGGACGCGCTCTACGGCGTGTCGATGCGCGGTGACGGCATCACGACCGTGATCGGGCAGAGACTGCGTGAGGCTGAACCAGCCTCTGCCTGACGGTTCTGCCCGGAATGTGCGTTTCCGCCGGCGGCAACTCGGGAAAGGACGTTGATCGTGATCGAGCTCGTGTTGGTTCACGTCATCCTGGCCTCGGTGGCCGCGCTCATCGTGCTCTTCGTCGCGTACCCCTACCGTGGCCGGGCTCTCCCACGTGCGGAGCGGCTCACCGACAAGGTCGTCTCGGTCACCGAGCGGGTGGCGCCGGGGGAGGCCCCACCACTCGGGGTCCTCACCACCCCGGAGAAGTCCCGCGCCATGTCCGCTCGTTTCGAGCGGGTCGAGACCCTGTTGCGCCGGGGCGCCCGCGCCCTGGTGCCCGCCGACAGGGACCGGGCATAGTTCGTCAGCGCTAGTTCGTTCCGCGACCCCCTCGTGACAGAGACTGACCGGTGATGGACACCCTCACCCTCGTCATCGTGCTCGCCGTGCTCGCGCTGGTCCTCGCCGGCACCGGTGTCGCCCTGGTCGGTCGACGCCGGCCCCCTGGATCGGTGGCAGAGGCGCCGGTCTCCCCCTCGCCGCGCCTGGAGCCATCGGTCGAGACTCCGGAGCCGGTCGCCGGGCGGCTGACCCGACTGCGCTCCCGGCTCGGCGGCTCGCAGCGCACCCTGGGCCGCGGGTTGCTCGCCCTGCTCTCGCGCGAGCGGCTCGATGAGGACACCTGGGACGAGGTCGAGGAAGTCCTGATCACTGCCGACGTGGGCGTCGCTGCCACCCAGGAACTCGTCGAGCGGCTGCGGACCCGCGTCAAGGATCTCGGCGCTCGCGACACCGCACAGGTTCGGCCGCTGCTGCGTGAGGAGCTGTTGGCCCTCGTCGGCCCCGACGTCGACCGTGCCCTGCACACCACCCCAGCCGACGGCCGGCCCGCGGTCGTCCTCGTGGTCGGCGTCAACGGAACCGGCAAGACCACCACGGTCGGCAAGCTCGCCCGCGTCCTGGTGGCCGACGGCCGCACGGTGCTGCTCGGGGCGGCCGACACCTTCCGGGCCGCTGCGGCCGACCAGCTGCAGACGTGGGGGGAGCGCGTCGGTGCGCCGGTCGTCCGCGGCCCCGAGGCGGGCGACCCGGCCAGCGTCGCGTTCGACGCCGTCAAGCAGGGCAGCGAGGGTGGTTACGACGTGGTGCTGGTCGACACCGCTGGCCGGCTGCAGAACAAGGTCGGCCTCATGGACGAGCTCGGAAAGGTCAAGCGGGTCGTGGAGAAGCACGGGCCGGTCGACGAGGTGCTGCTGGTGCTCGACGCGACGACCGGACAGAACGGGCTGGTGCAGGCGCGGGTGTTCGCCGAGGTCGTCGACGTCACCGGCATCGTGCTCACCAAGCTGGACGGCTCGGCGAAGGGTGGCATCGTCGTCGCCGTGCAGCGGGAGCTCGGCGTCCCCGTCAAGCTGGTCGGCCTCGGCGAGGGACCCGACGACCTCGCCCCCTTCGAGCCGGAGGCGTTCGTCGACGCCCTGCTCGGCGACTGACGTCGTTGGCCCCCGAGATCTCGTCATCCGGGACACCGCCCCGGACGTAACCGCGACGTAACCCGAAGGTCGGCATCGTCACACCGACGAAACGTGGTTGGTCCCGCCCGGTAACCGCGAGCGACCACCTTCGACCGCAGGAAATAGTCCTGCGTCCAAGGAGGCACCAACCGTGACACCCAGTTCAGGCGACACCGCCTGGGTCCTCACGAGCGCCGCGCTCGTGCTGCTCATGACTCCCGGGCTCGCGCTGTTCTACGGCGGGATGGTCCGGGCCAAGAGCGTCCTCAACATGATGATGATGAGCTTCGGTGCGCTCGGGCTCATCAGCGTGCTGTGGGTGCTGTACGGCTACACGCTCGCGTTCGGCGACGACGTCGGAGGAGGCCTGGTCGGCAACTTCGACTTCGCCGGACTGTCCGGCCTGCTCTCCACGGCACCGCTCGGGGGCGCGGAGGGCGAGGCTGCCGGCATCCCGCCGCTGGCCTTCGTCGGTTTCCAAGCGGTCTTCGCCATCATCACCGTCGCACTCATCAGCGGCGCCATCGCCGACCGGGCCAAGTTCGGCTCGTGGATGGTCTTCGCCGGCGTGTGGGCGACCGTCGTCTACTTCCCCGTCGCGCACTGGGTCTTCGCGTTCGACGGGTACACCGCCGAGTTCGGCGGCTGGATCGCCAACGACCTCAAGGCGATCGACTTCGCCGGTGGCACCGCGGTGCATATCAACGCCGGTGCTGCGGCACTTGCCCTCGCACTGGTGCTCGGCAAGCGGATCGGCTTCGGGAAGGAGCCGATGCGGCCGCACAACCTGACCCTCGTCATGGTCGGTGCCGGGCTGCTGTGGTTCGGCTGGTTCGGGTTCAACGCCGGCTCGGCGCTGGGTGCCGGCGACATCGCGTCCGTGGCGTGGATCAACACGCTGGTCGCCACCGCAGCAGCGTCGCTCGCCTGGCTCGCGACGGAGAAGGTCCGCGATGGCCACGCCACATCGCTCGGCGCCGCGTCCGGGGTCGTGGCCGGGCTGGTCGCGATCACACCGGCCTGCTCGTCGGTCAACCCCGTGGGAGCGATCGCCGTCGGTGCCATCGCCGGTGTCCTGTGCGCGCTTGCCGTCGGGCTGAAGTTCAAGCTGGGTTACGACGACTCGCTCGACGTCGTCGGTGTGCACCTCGTCGGTGGCACCGTCGGCACCTTGCTGATCGGCATCCTCGCGACCTCGGCCGCACCGGCGGGTGTCGACGGGCTGCTCTACGGCGGCGGCATCGACCAGCTGTGGCGGCAGGCGGTCGCTGCCGGAGCCGTCATGGTGTTCTCGTTCGTGCTGGCCTACGTCATCGGCCTCGCGATCGAGAAGACGATCGGCTTCCGCGTCGACAACGACACCGAGGTCACCGGTGTGGACCTGACCACCCACGCCGAGTCGGCGTACGAGCTCGGCTCGGTCACCGGCGGCGGCTACCGCGCCGCACCGGCGGTCACCACGACGAAGGAGAAGGTCGGCGCATGAAGCTCGTCACTGCAGTCATCAAGCCCTTCAAGCTCGACGACGTCAAGAACGCGCTGGAGTCCTTCGGCGTCCACGGCATCACGGTGACCGAGGCCAGCGGCTACGGCCGCCAGCGCGGGCACACCGAGGTGTACCGCGGTGCGGAGTACACGGTCGACCTAGTGCCGAAGGTGCGCCTCGAGGTACTCGTCGACGACGGCGACGCCGAGGACGTCATCGAGGTCATCGTCAAGAGTGCTCAGACCGGACGGATCGGGGACGGCAAGGTGTGGTCGGTCCCGGTCGAAGCGGTGGTCAGGGTGCGCACGGGCGACCGTGGCGTCGACGCGCTCTGATCTCACCGGTTACGCCGCCCGGCGCCGGGAGCTGCTCGAGGGCAGCCCCCCCGGCGCCGGGCGGCGGCGGGGTCTGGCAGCCC
>JACCUZ010000040.1 GCA_013698395.1 Sporichthyaceae bacterium | reverse complement strand
AGTCGAGCGAGCGAAGCCGGGTAGCGGGTGGGACGCGAGTACCGACATCGACGGCACACGGTGTAGTGCGGCCTCGAGCGGGACCAGCTCGGTCGCGGTGCGCCGCCCAGGTGCGAAGCCGGTGAGGGCCTCGGCAACGGAGAGTGTGGCGAAGAACTCGTGCCCGGCCATACCGCGGGACGCCCTCAGTCGCGCGGTTGAGGCCGTGCGACGGCCCCGCCGCGGTCGAGACCGAGCACGCTCACGACCGGACCCAGCGCGACCTGACCCAGCCCGCAGATCGAGGTCTTCCGCATGACCATCTCGAGCTCGAGCAGGCGTTCTCGGTGCGCGTCGCCGAGTCCCTCGCCGGCCGTGAGGGTCTCCTCGAGCATGGCGTGCGCCTTGGTCGATCCGACCCGGCACGGCACGCACTTGCCGCACGACTCGTTGCGGAAGAACCGCAGCACGTTGGTGGCTGCCGCGAGCAGGTCGGTCCCCTCGGCGATGACCACCAGAGCGCCGGACCCCAGCATCGACCCGGCCTCGGCGAGCGGGGTGAAGTCCAGCGCGACGTCGAGCTGGTCGGGTCCCAGGAAGTTCGACGATGCGCCGCCGGGCTGTACGGCGGCAAGGGCGGCGCCGTCGGCCATGCCCCCCGCGGTATCGAGCAGCTGGCGGACCGTGGTGCCCATCGGGACGCAGTAGACACCCGGACGGGCGACGTGCCCGGACACGGCGAAGAACTTCAGACCATCGCTGTCGCCAGCGCCCTGAGCTTTCCACCACTGGGCACCGCGTTCGACGATGACGGGCACGTCCGCCAGGGTCTCCACTGAGTTGATCAACGTCGGCTGGCCCCACAAGCCGTAGACCCCGGGGAACGGCGGCTTGTTGCGGGGCTCGCCGCGATGGCCCTCCATGCACTCCAGGAGAGCGGTCTCCTCCCCCAGGATGTAACCACCTGGAGAGGTGAACGTCTCCACCGAAAGCCGTCGCCCGCTGCCGAGCACGTTCTCCCCGAGCAGGCCCTCCGCGCGCAGCCGGGCGAGCTCGGTGTGCAGGACTGCCTGCTCGGGGCCGTACTCGTGCCGGATGAACACCCAGCCCTCCTCGGCGCCGACAGCGACCATGCCCAGCAGCAGCCCTTCGAGGACCAGGTGCGGCTGCTCGGCCAAGATCTGGCGGTCCTTGAAGGTGCCCGGCTCGGACTCGTCGGCGTTGCAGATCACGTACTTGGGGGCAGCGGGCTGACCGGCCACCAGCTCCCACTTCTGGCCGGTGGGGAAGCCGGCTCCGCCCATCCCGCGCAGCCCCGCGTCCTTGAGGCTTGCCACCACCTGCTGGGCGGTGGTCCGCCCGGACAGCAGGTCACGCAGCACCCGGTAGCGCGCCTCGCCGGGCGCGTAGGGGTCGTTCGGCCACGGCCCGTCGGGGTGGTAGACGGCCACCTCGGCCTCGCCCACCACACCGGCGCGGGCGGACTCGACGAGCGCATCGATGTCGGCGACGGGTGCGGGCCGCTCGTTCACGGCAATGGCCGGCGCGACGTCGCACCGGCCCAGGCAGGACACCTCGACCAGCTCGACGTCGGAGGCCGCGCCGTACCACTCCCGAGCGGCAGCGATGCGCGCGTCGGACCCCTGCAACCAGCAGGACAGGTCGCGGCACATGTGCAGCGCAACCGGGCGCGGCTCGTCGGTCCGAAAGTGCGGGTAGAAGGAGAGCAGTCCTTCGATCTCATACAGCGGCCTGCTCACCTCGCGGGACAGCGCCACCAGCTCCTCACGCGGCAGCCAACCGCAGCGCTCCTGGATGGCGATCAGGGCAGGCATCAGGCTGGGTCCCCGAAACCGTCCGGCCCTGGCCTCGAGACCGGGTACGGGCTGCGGATCGTTCATGAGGGCGTCGCGGTCGCAGCGTCGGTGGCTGCCGGCTCGATCCGAACAGCGCAGAACTTGAACTCAGGGATCTTGCCGACGGGGTCGATCGCGTCGTTGGTGAGCAGGTTGGCCGCGGCCTCGCGAAAGTGGAACGGGATGAAGACATTGCCGCGGGCCTCGCGGTGGGAGACCTTGACGTGCAGCTCGATCTGCCCCCGGCGCGAGACGACCCGGGCCAGCTCGTCGTGGACCAGCCCGAGCTCGACGGCATCCTCGGGGTGGACGTAGACCTCCGCCCGCGGCGCGATCGAGTCGAGCGCGAACGAGCGACGCGTCATCGACCCGGTGTGCCAGTGCTCCAGCAGCCGACCAGTGTTGAGGATGAAGGGGAACTCCTGGTTGGGCAGCTCGTCGGCGGGCAGCCACTGCGCCGGCACGAGGTGGGCGAGCCCGTCGCTGGTGTTGAACCGCTCGTCGAACATCACGACCAGCCCGTCGCTGTGCTCGGGGTCGTCGTTGGGGTAGAGCTTGCCGGTGCCGCCGAGGTTGTCGTAGCTGAGGTTGGCATAGCTGTCCATCAGCGGCACCATCTCGTCGAAGACCTCGCGCGGCTCGGAGTAGTGCCAGTCCAGACCCACCCGCCGGGCGACGTCCTGGATGACTTCCCAGTCGGGTCGGGCCCGACCGGGCGGGTCCAGCACCTTGCGGCCGAGCTGCACCCGACGGTCGGTGTTGGTGTAGGTGCCGTCCTTCTCCAGGTACGAGGACGCCGGCAGGATCACGTCGGCGAACTCCGCGGTCTCGGTAAGGAAGATGTCCTGCACCACCAGGAACTCCAGCGCTGACAAGGCTTTTCGCACCTTGTTGATGTTGGGGTCGGACAGGAACGGGTTCTCGCCCATCATGTACATTCCGCGCACGCCGCCGTCGAGGATCGAGCCGATGATCTCAGTGACGGTCAGCCCCGGGGTCGGGTTGAGCTCGGTGCCCCAGGCCTGCTCGAACCGGACCCGGGCGTCGGGCTCGGCGGCCCGCTGGTAGTCCGGGTAGTACATCGGGATCAGCCCCGCGTCGGAGGCGCCCTGCACGTTGTTCTGCCCGCGCAGCGGGTGCAGCCCGGATCCGGGCTTGCCGACGTTGCCGGTGATCGCGCACAGCGCGATCAGGCAGCGAGCGTTGTCGGTGCCGGTGGTGTGCTGGGAGATGCCCATGCCCCAGAAGATGATGCCGGCTCTGGCCTCGCCCCAGATCTTGGCGACCTGTCGGAGGACGTCGGCCGGGATGCCGGTGATCTGCTCCCCCCGCTCGGGCGGGTAGTCGGCGACGGTCGCTGCAAGCGCCTCGTAGTTGGAGGTGCGGGAGGCGATGAAGTCGCGGTCGGTCAGCCCGAGACGGATCACCTCCTGCATGACCGTGTTGTAGAACGCGACGTCGGTCCCGGGCTTGAGCTGGCAGTAGATGTCGGCGTGGTCGGCCATCTTGTCGGCTCGCGGGTCGATGTAGATGATCGTCGTGCCGTTGCGCCGGGCCTGCTTGAAGAACGACGCCGCCACCGGGTGGTTGCTCGTGGAGTTGCTGCCCGTGATGATCGCGACGTCGGAGTTCACGATGTCGCCGTACGTCGTGGAGACCGCGCCGGAGCCGATCCCCTCGAACAGCGCCGCGACGCTGGAGGCGTGGCACAGCCGGGTGCAGTGGTCGACGTTGTTGGTGCCGAACCCGGTCCGGAGCAGCTTCTGGAAGAGGTAGGCCTCCTCGTTGGAGCACTTGGCCGAGCCGAAGCCGGCGATCGCGCCGCCTCCTCCACTCGCGTGTATCTCCTTCAGGCGGCGGGCAACCAGGTCGAGCGCCTCCTCCCAGGTGGCCTCTCGGAAGTGCGGCATCACCTCGTCGTAGGGCACCAGACCTCCGGGCCTGCGGCTGCGGCGTCCGTTCCCGCCGCCGCGACCCTCGCCGCGTGCCTTGTCGGTCGCCTCGTTCTGGGCGTCGCTGCGTACGTCGGCGGACAGCGGCCCCTTGGGGTAGGAGGTCTCGACGCGGATGAGTGGCGTCGTGAGCCGCTGCGGGGAGGCGGCATAGTCCCAGCCGTAGCGGCCCTTGACGCACAGCCGACCCTGTGAGCCCGGCTGGTCCCTTCCGTCGGCGAAGGCGATCTTGCCGAGCTCGCGGTCGACGTAGTAGGTGAGCGCACAACCGACCCCGCAGTAGGGGCAGACCGTGTCCACGGCGTCGAGCTTGCCGCGCGGCTGGATCGGGGTGCCGTTGACGGGCTTGTTGGTCAGCGCGCCGGTCGGGCAGGCAGCCACGCACTCGCCGCACGTGACGCAGGACGACGCGCCCATCGGATCGTTCAGGTCGAACGCGATGCGGGTGGTGTAGCCCTTGCCGCTGCGCCCGATGACGTCGTTGCCCTGGATGTCGTCGCAGGCCCGAACGCACTGGTCGCACAGGATGCAGGCGTCGTGGTCGACCGCGATGACCGGGTTGGACAGGTCGGTCCCGCGGCCCGACCCGCGCGGCAGCGCCACGTCGTCGGGCACGCTGTAGCGCTCGGCGAGCGCGATCAGGGCGTTGTCACCGGTGGTCGTCTGCTTGGGGTCGCGGTCCCGTGGTGGCTGGTCGGCGACCAGCAGCTCGGTCAGGACGGCCCGGCTGCGTTCGATCTCGGGGCTTGACGTCGTCACCGTCATGTCCGGCTCGCACGGCCGGACGCAGGATGCTGCGTACACCCGGCCGCCGACGTCCACGATGCACATCCGGCACACCCCGACCGGGTCGTACCGCTCGTCGTGGCAGAGCACCGGGACATCGATCCCGGCGTCCCGCGCGGCCGCCCAGATCGTGGTCCCCTCGGGGACGGTGACCTCTCGCCCGTCGATCGTCGTGGTGACTGTGCGGTCCCGTGTCGGGATGGAAGCCGTTGTGGTCATGACCGGAATGTCACCCTCTCGCCGTCAGTCATCAGGGCCAGGTCCTCCGAGGCCGCCGCGCCCGGGCGCCCGGAGCTATCCAGCCCCCGGGCCTCGTAGTAGCCGTCGATCATCGCCCGGAGGCGGTCGGGACTGAGCCTGGCGACCCGGCCGGACCCGACCTCCAACGGCTCCTCGAGCAGCCGCGCGGGCAGCCAGTCGTCGGCGGGCACCCAACCCTCCCGGAGGTTGAACATGCGCTTCGCCAGCACGATGCGCCGCGCCGTGGCGCGCAGCTCCTCCCCGTCGACGTCCCATCCGGTCACCGCCGACAGTAGTCCTGCCCACTCGTCGAAGGGCTCGACAAAGACCCCGCGCAGGAACTTGCAGAGGATCATCGAGTCCATGATCGCGGCGCGGTCCTCGGTCTCGACCGCGGCGAGCACATGACGCTGCCCGCCGCTGAGCCGGTCCAGGTCGCCGGACAGGTCGGCCTCGTAGGCACCCGACCGGTTGTGGTCGGCGCCGCGGGCGTTGACCGCCAGTCCCAGGGCCATCGCCTGCAGGGTGCGGGGCTCGTAGCCGGGCAGCTCGAGGCCCTTCACGTGCGGCGCGAAGCGCTCGGAGCCGCCCCCCACCCTCTCGGCCGCCCGGCGGGATCCGAGAGCGAGCAGTGCACCGAGGCCAACGCCGGCGCCGATCTCGTTGATTGCGCGCAGAAGTGCGTCACCATCGCCGAAGCGCAGCCATGGGGCGTCGATGAGCCCGCGCTCGGCGCACTCCATCGCCCAGGCGACGGTGCCGCCCGTGGAGATCGTGTCGAGCCCGAGCTCGTCGCAGCGGGCGCTCGCGGTGAGCACCTCGTCGGGGTCTGACACACCGCACATCGGGCCCAGCGCGAAGACGTTCTCGTACTCCACCCGCATCTTCTTGCCGCTCTTGGTGGCGTAGATGTGCTCGCAGCCGATCGTGCAGGAGGCGCAGCTGTTCCGTGCGACTCCACGTAGCTCGGCGAGGTCCTCCGCGCCCAGCTTCGGGGCGCCCGCGAAGGTCGCCGCGGTGAAGTTACGGGTGGGCAGGGTGTTGATGGCGTTGAAGGCCAGCAGGTTGGCCAGCGTCCCGAGCTCGCGGTACTTGGCCGTGGCCGGACCGAACGAGCGCTCCCGCAGGTCCTTGGCGGCGCCCATGACAGCGGCCGGGTCGGCGCTGGCGACCTTGGTGCAGGCGCGTACGGCGACGGCCTTGAGGTTCTTGGTCCCCATCACCGCTCCGAGCCCGCCCCGCCCGGCATGGCGGCCGTCGTGGGAGACCATGGCGTAGTGCACCCCGCGTTCCCCGGCCGGGCCGACCGACGCCACCCGCCAGCCTCGCCCGAGACGCGCGCACAGCAGGGCCTCGGCCTCCGCCGCCGGCAGCCCCCACTCGGCTTCGGCGTCGACGAGCCGGGCGCCGTCGCCGTCGATGAGCAGCGCCGACGGCCGTGCGCACCGTCCGCGCACGACGATCGCGTCGTGCCCGGTGAGCTTTCCGGCGATGGCGAAGTGGCTGGATGCCAGCGCGTCGTTGAGCATGCCGGTCAGCGGCGACTTGGCGACGACGGCGAACTTCGCGCTGGTGGTCAGTGGTGTGCCTACCAGCGGGGAGAACACGAACGCCAGCGGTGCCTCGGGTGCAAGCGGGTCCACACCGCGGGGGGCCAGCCGGTGCATCAGCCACGTGCCGAGGCCCGACCCGCCGAGGTAGCGGCGCAGGACGTCATCGGCCAGCTCCAGCGTCGAGGACGAGCCGTCGTCGAGGTCGACGATCAGCGCGCGGCCGAAGTATCCGCCGGGCACGATCAACCGCCTGCGTCTGCGGAGATGAAGGCGACGGTGTCTCCCGTGAGCAACGGCAGGTGCCCGTCCCGAGTCACCTGGTCGCCGTTGAGCGCGGCGAGCACGTGCTGGCCCAGGCGCAGGGACACGGTCGCGGCCGCCTCGGCCAGGGTCGCTGCGCGCACGGTTCGTGGTCCTCGCCCGCCC
>JACCUZ010000331.1 GCA_013698395.1 Sporichthyaceae bacterium | reverse complement strand
GGCGGTTGCCCGCGCCGGCGCCACGCGCGCGCGGGTCGGCTCCCTCGAGCGTCTCAGCGGCTCACTCGACGACCTGCTCGCCGAGCGTGCCCCGCTCGCAGCCCAGCACCGCACGGTCGACCACCTCTCGCGGCTCGCCGAGGGTAAGAGCGCGGACAACCGGCTGCGCATGAGCCTGTCCGGCTACGTCCTGGCCGCCCGGCTCGAGCAGGTGGCAACCTGCGCCAGCCAGCGGCTCCTGCGTATGTCATCCGGCCGGTTCTCCCTGCTGCACAGCGCGACCGCCGCCCGTGGCCGGGGCCGGGGTGGGCTGCACCTGCGGGTGCTCGACAGCTGGACAGGACAGGAGCGCGACCCGGCCACCCTCTCCGGTGGCGAGGCCTTCTCGGCCTCACTGGCCCTCGCGCTGGGCCTCGCCGAGGTCGTCACGGCCGAGGCGGGCGGCACGCTGCTGGAGACCCTGTTCGTCGACGAAGGCTTCGGCAGCCTCGATGACGACACGCTCGACGACGTGATGAGCGTCCTCGACGATCTGCGCGAAGGGGGGCGCACGGTCGGCATCGTCAGCCACGTCGCCGACCTCAGGCAGCGCATCCCTGCCCAGGTGCGCGTTTCCAAGGGTCGCCACGGCTCGGTCATCGACACCTGAGCCCACCAATCCGGAAACGGTGACGTCTCCGAAACACAGCTGCCTGATCTGCGGCAGACCGGTCAGGCCTAGGCATGGAGGGGCGAGACAGGAGCAGCGCAGCGACCTAAGGAGGGCGTCCGATGGGCACCGCCGTAGTCGTCGATGCGAGACTTGCCCCCATGGTCGCCCTGCGCCGCAGCCACCAGACGTCAGGTGGGCGGTCCCTCGACAACACCCCCCGTGGCAGCGCGTCCATCGATGAGCTTGTCCGCATGGTGGCCCGCGGTGAGAGCCCGGCCTTCGAGGAGCTCTACGACCGGGTCGCGAACAGCATCTTCGGCGTCGTACGCCGGGTCTTGCGCGACCCGGCCCAGTCCGAGGAGGTCACCCAGGAGGTGCTGATCGAGGTCTGGCGCACTGCTACCCGTTTCGACGCGGAGCGCGGTAGCGCGAGCACCTGGATCCACACCATGGCTCACCGGCGGGCGATCGACCGCGTGCGGTCCGCACAGGCCTCCCACGACCGCGACGAGCGGGTGGCCCGGCGCGACCACACGCCGCCCTACGACGACGTGGCCGAACGGGTCGAGATCCGGCTCGAGCAGGAGCAGGTTCGCCGCTGCGTCGAGCAGCTCACCGGCCTGCAGCGGGAGTCCGTCACGTTGGCCTACTACAGCGGCTACACCTACCGCGAGGTCGCGGAAGTCTTGGACGTCCCGCTGGGCACGGTCAAGACCCGGCTGCGCGACGGTCTGATCCGGCTGCGCGACTGTCTGGGGGTGACGGCATGAGCATGGTCAACCCGGATGCTCACACGCTCACCGGTGCCTACGCCGCCGACGCGCTGGACGAGGACGAGCGGGACGACTTCGAGGAGCACCTGGGTGCCTGCGCCGCCTGCCGCCAGGAAGCGGCGGAGCTGGCAGCCACCGCCGCCCGGCTGGCGCTCGCGGTGTCCGCACCTGCGCCCGATGCGCTTCGGGCGAGGGTGATGGCTCAGGTACAGCACACGCGCCAGCTTGCGCCTCGGCCCGCTGTCACCCACCTCGACGACCGGCGGCGCCGGTGGTACCAGCAGCCGGCGACCGCCGCGGCGGCCCTGCTGCTCGTCGTGTCGGGCGTACTGGGCTCCGTCGCCTTCTCCCAGCAGCGGCAGGCCGAGCAGGCGGAACGCCGCGCCTCTCAGGTCACCGCCATCGCCACCGACCCGGATCGCATCGAGGTCACCGCGCCGGTCTCCTCCGGGGGTCACGGCGTCGCGGTCGTCGCGGACGGGTCCGCCATCCTGCGCACCACCCGGTTGCCACGACTGCCGGGCGGTCAGGTCTACCAGCTGTGGGTCCTGCGGGAGCAAGGTCCTCAGTCCGCGGGAGTCCTCGGGCGAGGTGGTGAGCTCGAGGCGCTCGTCGAAGACATGGGCTCCGCCATTGGGCTGGCGCTCACTGTCGAGCCGGACGGTGGCTCCGGCGCCCCCACCAGCGATCCGGTGCTGGAGATCACCGTGGCCTGAGGCACGCGGGACAACCAGGCCCGAGCAGGGGCCGGCCCGT
>JACCUZ010000024.1 GCA_013698395.1 Sporichthyaceae bacterium | reverse complement strand
GGCTGGGACTGGGCAGGCATCGCTCTTGCCCCGCCTCCTTGCGGCTCGACAGTGGACGCGCGCGCACTGGAGGCTCGGCGCCGGGCTTGCCGGCGGGGGGAGCATCGAACAGCTGTCCGGCCGCGTCGCCCTGGGGTTGATCGGCGCCATCGCAGGCAACGCTGCCCTGGGTACGTTCGCCGCGGCACGTACTGTCCTGGCGCCGGCCACAACGGCCGTGGCCTCGACGTTGAGCTTTGCGGTTCCCGAGGCCGTACGCATGCGCGCACGCGGAGACCGCCGGGTCGGCCGTCTCATCGCGGGACTGTCCCTCGCGTTGGGCGGCGTCGTGACGCTCTTCGCCGTAGCCATCGGCGCGGCGCCCGACTCTGTCGGCGAGCTGATCGCCGGGCGCAACTGGGACACCGCGAGAGTCCTCCTGCTGCCGGTTGCCGTCGCCGGCGCCGCGCTCGCGGCTCGACAAGGGCCTCGGGTGGGTCTGCGCGTGTTCGAGCGCTCGGGGACGGTGCTGCGCCTGTCCACCGTCACTGGGGTCATCGTCGTGCTCGCCACGGCTATCGGGGCGACGACAGGCGGCGCGGAGGGAGCGGCGTGGGCATTCGCGGCCGCACACGTGGCGTCCACCCTTGCCTGGTGGCTGGGCTACCGAAGGTGGGCACGGGCCGACGCCCGAGTGCCCGCAACCGCGTAGCAGCGACGCGCCAAGTCGCGGCATCAGTCGCCCAGATAGCGACGACGGGTGGCCGTGAGATCCCACAGTGGCTGGACGTCTCCGCACAAGTCCTGCAGCGGCGGCAGCTCCGGGGCAGTCTCCTGAATGATCAGGTCCACGGTCGCCGGGCTCGGATCGGCAGCACGAGGTCGGTCGGTCGACAGCAGGGAGCGCGCCCCCAGGCGCCTGACCCGTTCCGGGACCAGCGGTCGCACGAGCGAGCGGTAGCGTCGAGACCGCACCAGCCGCCCGACGCGCCCGCTCGCCACGGGGACATGTCCAGTCCGGTTGTGGGCTCGATCGAGTCCAGTCAGGGTTGCGCTCAGGCCATCGACGCCGATGAACGAGAAGATGGTGTCGAGAACCGTGGCGCGATCGGCGACGTAGCGCTCGAACGGGACGACGCGGACCCGATCGGACCCGACGAGATCGACCCAAGGCGTGATCTGCATCGTGTACCTGGTGTAGTTCAGCAGTCTCGGCGTGTTGTGGACCGCGAGGTCAAGGGGGTCGCGCAGCCTGCCGCGGCTCCACTCGTGCCGATGCTGGCTCACCACCCGGTCCACCGGGTCGCGTACGAGGTAGATGACCTTGAACTCGTCGCCAAGGACACGTTCTGCGTGCTCGACGACGCGCTCGGAGTCGGGGAGCTTCGCATACGGTGACGAGACCTGTCCCAGCAGCTGACCCGGGTCGGCCGGTTCGAACAGCTTCTCGTAGCGCGAGCGTCCGCGCGGGGTCAAGATGTCAGCACCGACCAGCGAGTCGAGTTCCTTCTCAGGAAGGTAGACCGCGGGATGCCTGCGCAGGTCCTGGTACAGCGTGGTAGTCCCGGCCTTCATGGCTCCGACAACCAGGAACTGCGGCAGGCTCATCGGGTGCCGTACCCCAGCTGGTCGAGCACGGGTGCGGCTGCCTGATCGAAGATCGTGCACGCCTCAGCGGTGAAGTACGTCTTCCACTCTCCCGGCTCTCCCTGTCGGAGGAAGGCCCGCTCCTCGGCCGGCCGTTTGGTCCGGTCCTGTTGACGCGCGAAGCCGAAACGGGTTGCCGCGATCTGTAGGGCCTGCTCGTCTACGGGCTCACCCAGGAGTCGCGCAAGGGGCGGACCCAGCGCTGCGCCGACGTCGTGCCGCAGGTCCTCGTAGCGGACGATGGCCACCATGCCCCGAGGCACGTCGAGCCAGGCCTGTACGTGCTGTGGCCACGCCGCCTCGACCCAGGAGGGGGACTCGAGCTGGGACTCGATGAAGCGGGGAAGGTTCGCGGAGACGTCTCGCAGGTCCGCCCGAGGGCCGAGCACCCGCCTGAAACGTTCCGTGCGAGTACGCGCCGCCGACGGATTTCGCGTGCTGCTGGCGAGCCGGGACTCGTAGTGGTAGAGCGACAGCATCACGTCCCTACCATCGCGAACGATGTACATGGTCGGCGGGAGCTGCGGGAACGGCAGCCAGTGCGTGTGGATGACGCTGGCCATGGCGATGGGCATCCGATAACGACGCGGGTAGGGAAGCTCGAGGTACGAACCGAGCAACTGGCACAACCACACCGTCCCGGACTTGGGGTAGCCGCATCCCTGCCACATTCCCAGGCGCCTGCCGTAGTGGCGGGCTACGGACTTCGTGGCGCGAGCAGACACTCGCCGCAGCTGTTCATCGACCAGACGGCCCGCGATCCCGGTGGTCGAGTGCTCAGGCATGCGAGACCACTCCGGCCGCCCCGACCTCGCAGAACACGTCCACGAGCATCCGGGCATTGTCGTCCCACGAGACAGGCCATCGCCACAGCGCGGAGCCGGGAGTCCACTGCCGAAAGCCCGCGATCATGACCTCGGCCAGGGCGCCGGTGTCCCTCAGCGGCACAAGGGCGGCATGGCCCATCGTGACCTCCCGGTGCACCGGGATGTCGCTGACCACAAGGGGGCATCCCACCAGACCTGCCTCACCCGGCGTGAACGAGAACGTCTCAAGGGTGGACATGAGGATCATGGCGAGCGCGCGTTCGTAGATGCGCTTGAGCTGGGCTCGGCGGCGAACGGGGCCTAGCATGACCAGCCGCCGCACATGCGGACCAGCCAGCGACCGGTAATGCGTCGACTGCTCATCGGTCGTGCGCCCGACCAGCACCAGGGCCACGTCGCCGCGCGTGCGGTCGCAGGCGGCTGCCCAGCCCGCAACGACGTCCTGCACCCGCTTATGCGGAGCGGTGTTGGCGACACTCAGGACGTAGCGGTCGGGCAGGCCGGGCACCGGTTCGGACTCGGCCGGCCACTCTGGCACCCCGCTGTGGATGACGTGCAGCCGATCGGCAATCCCCGGGACCGTGGCGACCGCCTCCTCCGCCAGGGCGTGACTGATCGCAATGATCGCGTCGGCCCGACGCATGGCCCAATGGTTGGCCTTGACCTTCCACGGCGGTCGTGACACGCGGGTCCCGGGCATCGCTAGACCGGAGCGGTAGTAGTGCGGGTTCTGCAGGGTGAGAACCATGGGGGCGCGGCATGCCAACGGGCCGAAGTTGGCCGGGCAGTAGAGCACGTCTGCCGCGCGCAGGGGCAGCCGCAGCTGCTCGTAGGCGAAGCGGGTCGCCACCGACCGCACCGGTACCACCTCGGTGGTCCCCGGAAGGCCGTCGACCTCCGCCCACGGGGAGAGCAAGTTGTGCAGCTGCAGCTCGGGTGCCACGCGGCCGAGTGCGGTCAGCTGCTGCTTGAGATGCGTGGCCCCGCCGCCATATCGCACCGGCAGCGCGTTGACGAGAACTCTCATCGGTCGACCGTCCGGGCAGGGGGATGGGCATCTGCACTCATGGCCGCGAATCGTCGCCCGGACACCCGGCCCCCTCGGTTCATGGCACTGGTTCAGCGCCGGAAGTCTATCCGTGACGTTGGTCCTCGTCGTGGTCGACGTGTGGGTCGATCTGGTCGCCGCGCTGGTGGTGATCGGGGTGTCCGCACGCGAGGGCGTGCTTGCCTGGCGTGTGCGGGCACTGCCACTATCACACTTTGCCAGCGGCTACGCAGGATCACGCCTAGACTACGGAGAGTCGACAGGTACTAGTTGAAGAAGCGGTGGTGAGGACGGTGCCGAACGGTCCTGGGGACGTGCTCGTGCTCGTGGGCGTCATCGTGGTGGCGCTGTTCTGTTGGGTCGCGATCACCGCGCTGGTGGTCGCCGCGGTGATGCGCTGGACCCGCCGCCCACCTCCCGCCTCGTACGTCGATCGGGCTCGCTCGTGGGACGAGGTTCCCTCCTGGGTTCGCCATGACAAGGAGTGGGGCGCGGCCGTGGTGCTGCTCGGCGCCGAGCGGATCTCCGCCCGCACAGAGGAGTTCGTCGACTTCCCCGCCCGCCAGATCGACTGGCTCGGGCTGCGGCTGGCCGCCGCCGAATGGTCGCCCGACGACCGGTTGCTGGTCGAGGTCGCCTACGACCTCGCGTACGCACCGCAGCCCGGCGCCGACGAGCCCACTGGGCGTGGGCCGGTCAGCGTCGCCGAGCTGTTGCGCAGCCTCAGTGACCCCGACCTCGACCTCGTGCACTCCGCGATGAGCCTGCGCCGGGGGCGCTGACCACGCTCCACCTGCGATGTGGCGGCGACCTCCGCCGTCGCAGCGGGCCATGGCCGCCGATATCCGCTATTCCAGCCGCCAAACGCGCCAACTGGCTCTGCCTATCGCGTTTAGTTGTGGACTGGCGGTGCCGGGTGCGCTCCCTGACCGACGTCGACCGTTCCCTTGTGGCCGTCCCGATCCCCCGTCGTGGCGCGAGGTCAGCGGCACGACCACGGTCTGGGAGATCACCGGCTGACCCGCGCCGGGAAACCCCCTTCGACAGGTTGCTGGGGACCGGGCAGTACACGTGACGTACACGCTGCGTGTATGGCCAGGGTGCGGACGAACATCGAGATCGAGGACCGCTATCTCCAGGCGATCATGGACCGGTTCAGCGTCCGGACGAAGACCGAGGCTGTCGACCTCGCGCTGCGGCACCTGGCTGGCCGGCC
>JACCUZ010000330.1 GCA_013698395.1 Sporichthyaceae bacterium | reverse complement strand
GCCGCGACCAGCCGGGCCTCGACAGCAGCGGGGTCGCCTTCCGGGCGCTCCTGGCCGGGGGCCACCCGGACCACGAAGTGCAGCCTGGCGCGCACCGACTCGGACACCAGGGCGGTGTAGAACAAGGTGTACCCCTAAAAATAAAAAAAAAAAATAGCCTCCATGACCTGGCGCACCTGGGTCGTGTAGCGGTCGCGCGGCAGGTAGACCATGCACGACATGAAACGGCCGTAGTCGTCTCGCCGCAGGAACAGCCGCAGCTGACGCCGCTCCTGAAGATGCAGGACGCTGGTGCCGGTCTGCTCGAGGTCGTCGACCGAGATCTGGAACAGCTCGTCGCGCGGATAGGTCTCCAGGATCTGGAGCAGGTCCTTCCCGGAGTGGCTGGTAGCGCTGAACCCGCTACGGCTCAGAGCCTCCGCCGCCTTACGCCGCAGGACCGGTATCCGTTGGATGCTCTCGTTGTACGCCGCCGAGGTGAAGAGTCCGAGGAATCGGCGCTCCCCCACCACGCGACCTGAGGTGTCGAAGGTCTTGATACCCACGTAGTCCAGGTACGCCGGCCGGTGGACGGTCGAGCGCGAGTTCGCCTTCGTGATCACGACCAGCTGTGGCTCTCTGGCGCGTTCGCTGACCTCCGGGGGGAGCAGGCCGGCGTCGCTGCTCTGTGGCTGGTCGGCGCGCAGGATGCCGAGCCCGGTGCCGGGGACCGCCACCAACCGGTCCTGCCCGCCATCGGAGGACAGGGCGTACTCGCGGCAGCCCAGGAAGGTGAAATGCGCGTCCGCGAGCCAGCGCAGCAGCTCCGTGGTCTCGCTGACCTCGAGATCCGCGAGACCTGCTGGGGGATCGCTCGCGACGTCGTCCGCGATGCGCAGGGCGAGATCGCGCATCTTCGGCCAGTCTTCGACAGCCTCCCGGACGTCGCGCAGGACTCGTTCCAGGTCCGCCGTCAAGGCGGCGCAGGCCTCGGAGTCGGGCTCACGATCGATCTCGATCCGCATCCACGACTCGGCGATCCATTCGCCGGTGCCGGCGCCGTCGGACCCCGCCTCGGCCAGCGACGAGGCGTCGCAGACGGCGAGTAGGCGGCCGGCGACGTCGCGGCGGACGACGAGCAGTGGGTGCACCACGAGGTGGATGGCCCGCCCGTGCCGACTGAGCTCTGCGGTCACCGAGTCGACGAGGAACGGCATGTCGTCGCACACGACCTGGACGATGCTGTGCCCCTGTGCTTCCGGCGTGCTGACCCGGATCGAGGCCGTGCCCTGTGGCCGGTGCGCAGCGACATCTGCGTGGGACAGCGCGATGGCCAGGACGTCATCGGGGCTGCGGCTGACCACGTCCTCGGGGGGGACGTGGCGGTAGTAGCGGCGTAGAAAGCTACCCAGCTCGGCGGCGGAGCCAAGCCCCTCGGTGACACCGTCCGGCGCCCTGCCGGACGCGTGCGACGCCCGCTCGATCACCTGGTCCTTGGCATGCTCGAGGGCGCTGCTGCGGTCCACGATGGCGACCTTAGCCCTGTCCGAAGCGCGCGGGGCTAGAGGTGAGAACGCAGGTCCCAGAGGACCGGGAAGTAGTGCAGGCCGAGCCGGCTGCGCAGGTAGGGCGAGCCGCTGGAGCCTCCGGTGCCCGACTTTGTGCCGATCTGGCGCTCGACCATGAGGACGTGGCGCGACCGCCACATCGCCGCGTTGGCGTCGTGGTCGAGCAAGCGTTCCGCCAGCTCCCACACGTCCCCATAGGTGCCGCGGTCGGCCGCTACGAGCAGCAGGGTGGCTATCAGGGCGGCATCGTCGACACCCACCTCGTCGGCCAGGCCGGCCCGGCGGAGGACATGAAGGAAGCCGTCCCACAGGGAGGGCTCCGCGAGCCGGCGCTCCAAGCGCGCCCGCTCGTCGTCGGTGAGCCCCCGGAAACGATCGAGGTATGCCGGGTCCTTGGCGCCGGAGAGGAACTCCAGCTCGCGGAACTGGACGCTCTGGAAACCGCTGGCCGGTGCCAGCCGGTCGCGGAAGACCAGGAAGTCCTGTGGCGTCATGGTTTCGAGCACCGCGATCTGGCGGATCAGGACGTCCTCGATGGTGACCACGCGGTTGAGCAGATGGCGGGCGCGCCACAGGTCACCGGAGAACATCTCGTCACGGGCCGCGGTCAGCTCGTGCAACAACTGCTGGAACCACAGCTCGTAGACCTGATGCACAGTGATGAACAGCAGCTCGTCGTGGGCCGGAGGGTCGGATTCCAGCCGCTGCTGGTCGAGCAGCTGTGGAACCCGCAGGTACGAGCCGTACGTCAGTCGCGCGCCCTGCTCCCCGAAGCGCCTGTCGGTCTCGGTCGTCCCGGCATCACCCACGCGCACAGGGTACGGGCCGCGCGGCGACGCATCACTCCTTCCGGAAGACCGCCCGGGCGAGCGCTTGCACGTCACGGTCGAGGTGCTCAAGACGTTGGTCCACGGCCCCGAACCGGGCGTCGACAGCCTCAAACCGGGCGTCGAGGTAGCCGCGCAGCAGGTGGAACTGGTTGACGATCAACCCGCCGATCACGCTGAGCAGCATGCCCACCAGCGCCAGCAACGTCCACCCCTGGGCGTCGGTCACGGCCACCTCCTCGTCGTACCCCTCCAGCATGGCACGGCAGGAACGAGCCGGACGCTGGCTCAGCCCATGTGTGGATAGCGGTGGTCGGTCGGCGGGACCAGCGTCTCCTTGAGGGAGCGGGTGCTCGTCCACCGCAGGAGGTTCTGCGGGGCACCCGCCTTGTCGTTGGTGCCGCTGGCCCGGCTGCCACCGAAGGGCTGCTGGCCGACCACGGCACCGGTCGGCTTGTCGTTGACGTAGAAGTTGCCGGCGGCGAACCGGAGCTGCTCCGTCGCTGCGGCGATGGCCGACCGGTCCTGCGCGATGACCGAGCCGGTGAGGGCGTAGTCCGCCACCGACTCCATCTGGGTGAGCATCGTGTCGTAGTCGTCGTCGTCGTAGACGTGCACGCCGAGGATGGGGCCGAAGTACTCCGTGGTGAACACCTCGTTGGTCGGGTCGCTCGACTCGAGGACGGTGGGGCGCACGAACCAACCCTGGCTGTCGTCACAGGTGCCGCCGGCGATCACGGTGATGGAGTCGTCGGACGCGGCTCGATCCAGAGCGGCCTTGTGCTTGGCGAAGGCGCGTTCGTCGATCACGGCACCCACGAAGTTCGACAGGTCGGTGACGTCGCCTTGGCTCAGGCCCTCGGTCTGCGCCGCGAGGTCGTCCCGCAGACGCGCCCAGATGCTGCGCGGGACGTAGGCGCGCGACGCCGCGGAGCACTTCTGTCCCTGGTACTCGAACGCTCCGCGGATCAAGGCCGTCCGCAGCACGTCGACGTCGGCACTTGGATGGGCGACGACGAAGTCTTTGCCGCCGGTCTCCCCGACGATGCGCGGGTAGGTCCGATAGGACGCGATGTTCTCCCCGACCTGCCTCCACAGACCCTGGAACACCGGGGTGGAGCCGGTGAAGTGGATGCCAGCGAGGTGCCGGTCGGCCAGCGCGACGTCGGACACGGCCTTCCCGTGGCCCGTGACCATGTTGATGACGCCCGGGGGAAGGCCGGCCTCCTCCAGCACCTGCATGAGCAGGTGCGCGGAGTACTGCTGGGTCGGCGCCGGCTTCCAGACCACCGTGTTGCCCATGAGCGCGGGCGCGGTCGGCAGGTTGCCGGCGATCGCCGTGAAGTTGAACGGCGTGATCGCGTAGACGAAGCCCTCGAGGGGACGGTGGTCGGAGCGGTTCCACACTCCCGGTGACGACTGCGGCTGCTCGGCATAGATCTGGCGAGCGAAGTGCACGTTGAACCGCCAGAAGTCGATCAGCTCGCAGGCGGAGTCGATCTCGGCCTGGATGGCGGTCTTGGACTGCCCCAGCATGGTCGCGGCGTTGACGGAGGCGCGCCACGGACCGGCGAGCAGGTCCGCGGCCTTGAGCAGCACGGCCGCCCGGTCGTCGAAGGACATCGAGCGCCACAGCGGCGCCGCCTCCAGTGCCGCGTCGACCGCGGCGCGTGCGTCCTCGTGCGTGGCGCCGCGCATCGACCCGAGTACGTGGTGGTGGTTATGGGGCTGTACGACATCGATGGGCTCGCCTGCGCCGAAGCGCTTCTCGCCCCCGATCGTCATCGTGAACTCACGGGGCTCGCTCGCAGAGCGCTTGAGCGCCTCTTCGAGCTCGGTGCGCTCCGAGCTGCCCGGCGAATACTGCCGGACCGGCTCGTTGACGGGGAGGGGAACCTGGGTGACGGCGTCCATCTGGCCATGGTGCCACCAGCTGGCTCTAGCCTCGACCTCGTGGCGCGGGTGGCGGTGATCGGGTCGGGTCCCGCTGGTGCCTACGCGGCGGAGGCCCTCGTCCGGCTCGGCGACGCGACGGTCGACGTGCTGGACCGGCTCCCGACCCCCTTCGGGCTGGTCCGTCACGGTGTCGCACCCGACCATCCCAAGACCCAGTCGATCCGCGCCGCGCTGGCCGAGATCTTCCAGCTGCCCGGCGTGCACTTCCTCGGCAATGTCGCCGTGGGTGAGGACGTGACCCTCGACGAGCTGCGCGCTGCGTACGACGCCGTGGTGGTGGCGTTCGGCGCCGCCGTAGACCGCCGGATGGACGTCCCGGGTGAGGACCTGCCCGGCAGCGCCTCGGCCACGGAGTTCGTGGAGTGGTACACCGGCCATCCCGACATCCCGCCTCAGCGTTTCGAGCTGGATGCCCGGACCGTGATGGTCGTCGGCGCCGGCAACGTGGCCGGCGACGTAGCCCGGATGCTCGCCCGGACAGAGGAGGAACTGAGGGACACCGACGTCCCCCCGGAGGTGCTTGCCGCGTTCGCGCGCAGCCAGGTTCGCGACATCCACCTGGTCGCCCGTCGCGGCCCCGCCCAGGCGCGCTTCACCACCCGCGAGCTGCGGGAGCTGGGCGAGCTGACCGACGCCGACGTGCTGGTCGACCCGGCCGACCTCGATCTGGACCCCGTGAGCGAGCGGGCAGTCGCCGACCTGCCGGCGGCCCGGCGCAACCTCGACGTGCTGCGCGGCTGGGC
>JACCUZ010000443.1 GCA_013698395.1 Sporichthyaceae bacterium | reverse complement strand
GTATCGGGTGCTGGATCGCTCGACTTGACCGCGACACGCGACGGCCATGCTCAGCCGGGGCGGTCATCTGCGACGATCGGTGCCATGGCGACCCAGCCGAGCATCTCCTACTCGATCACGGTCCGGCTCGAGGTCACGGCACGCGGCAACGCCGTCAGCCAGCTCACCCACGCGGTCGAGGAGGCCGGTGGCGTGGTCACCGCGCTGGACGTCACGGCCTCGGGAAGCAGCGGCCTGCGCATCGACGTGACCTGCGCGGCCACCGACACCGCGCACGCGCAGCAGCTCACGGAGGCGCTGTCCCGGGTCGAAGGCGTCGTCATGGGGAAGGTCTCAGACCGCACGTTCCTGATGCACCTCGGCGGCAAGATCGAGGTCCAGCCCAAGGTGCCCATCCGTAACCGCGACGACCTCTCGATGATCTATACGCCGGGCGTCGCGCGGATCTGCCTCGCGCTCGCCGAGGACCCCGACGACGCCCGGCGGCTCACCATCAAGCGCAACACGATCGCAGTGGTGACTGACGGCTCTGCCGTGCTGGGGCTGGGAAACCTGGGCGCCATCCCCGCGCTGCCGGTGATGGAGGGGAAAGCCGCCCTGTTCAAGCGGTTTGCCGGCATCGACGCCTTCCCGATCTGCCTGGACACCCAGGACGTCGAGGAGATCGTTCGCACCGTCGAGCTGATCGCGCCCGTCTTCGCGGGCATCAACCTCGAGGACATCTCAGCGCCACGGTGCTTCGAGATCGAGCGCCGGCTGCGCGAGAAGCTTGACATCCCGGTGTTCCACGACGATCAGCACGGCACCGCCATCGTGGTGCTCGCCGCGTTGCTCAACGCGCTCAAGGTCGTCAAGAAGGACTTGGCCTCGGTGCGCATCGTCATGTCGGGGGCAGGCGCTGCGGGTATGGCGGTCCTGGCCGTTCTGATGGAGGCCGGGGCGACCGACGTGGTCGTCGCTGACAAGGAGGGTGTCATCCATCCGGGTCGCGCTGGCCTGTCTCCTGAGCTGGTCTCTGTGGCCGAGCGCACCAACCGCACCGGTGTGACAGGCGGCCTGCGCTCGGCCTTGGCCGGGGCGGACGTGTTCGTCGGCCTCTCCGCCCCGAACCTCCTCAGCGGTGAGGACATCGCGACGATGGCACCGGGCAGCATCGTGCTGGCGCTGGCCAATCCGGTCCCGGAGGTCGACCCCTTGGCAGCCGCCGAGCACGCCAGCGTGGTCGCCACCGGACGCAGCGACTTCCCCAACCAGATCAACAACGTGCTGGCGTTCCCCGGTGTCTTCCGCGGCCTGCTCGATGCGCAGAGCCACCTCATCACCCTCGACATGCTCATCGCAGCGGCGCGGGCGCTCGCGGCCGTGGTCACCACCGAGGAGCTGAACGCGAGCTACATCGTGCCCAGCGTCTTCCACCCCGACGTGGCCGCCACCGTGGCGGCGGCCGTCAGCGCCGCCGTCAGGGCCGGCGGAACGTCCGGCCCTACGGACGAGTACCCGACCTCGGCGTGACGCAGCGGGTCATCGCCTCTGGCGTCCTCTGGAGGCTGGCCTTCCTCGCCTCGGTCGCTGCCAACCTGGTGGCGTTGTACTGGCCGCGCCCGGTGTCGGAAGGCGGCATCCCGCACGTCGACAAGCTGGGCCACGTGCTGGTCTTCGCCGCGGTGGCCTGGACCGGACTGCGGGCCGGGGTACCCGCGCGCGCCCTGCTCCCGCTGCTCGCGGGCCACGCGGTCCTCAGCGAGGTGGCGCAGGCCACCGTGCTGACCCGCCGCAGTGGTGATCTGGCTGATGTCGCGGCGGATCTCGCCGGCATCCTCGTCGGAATGCTCCCAGCCCGGGCATCATGGCGGAGTGAGCACCCTCGGGCCGAGTGAGTCTCCGGCCGGGTTGACCGGCCGGCTGCTCGTCGCGACGCCGGCGCTGGTCGAGGGGACGTTCGAGCGCAGTGTCGTGCTGCTGCTCGACCACGACGAGGCAGGCGCGCTCGGGGTGGTCGTCAACAGACCCACCCCGGTCGATGTGTCCGAGGTGCTGCCGAGCTGGCAGCCGTACGCCAGCGAGCCGGGCGTGCTGTTCCAAGGTGGGCCGGTGGCGCTGGACTCCGCGCTCGGGCTG
>JACCUZ010000435.1 GCA_013698395.1 Sporichthyaceae bacterium | reverse complement strand
AGAAGGCCCTCTGCATCGACTTCAACTTCCTCGGACGGCCCACCACCAACACCTCCACGACTCGAGATGTTGCGTCGACCCCTTGAACCCGAGCCGCTGCGCCAGGCGTCGACGCCTAGCGCAGCGGGCACACGCCTTGCGAAGCGGCGGGGTATCGGCGGGTGCCGGGCGTGGCCAGCCCGATAGACGGGCCAGCGCCCCCGCTCAGGGTGCGTGGGCTGGGGCGCCGGTCGTACTCAGTGAGTGGCCGCCTCCTCCATCCCCACACCGGTGAGCGAGCGCACTTCGAGCTCGGCCGCCTTGTACTCGTTGTGCTCCTTGGACAGTACGGTCCCGAGCCACCCGAAGAAGAATCCCAGCGGGATCGACACCAGACCGGGGTTGTCCAACGGGAACCAGTGGAAGTCGATGCTGGGGTCGGTGACCAGCGACGGGATCACGCCATCGACGGCCGGCTTGCCCGAGACGACGGGTGAGAAGATGACGAGCACTACCGCGGACAGCAGCCCGCCGTAGATGGCCGACACCGCACCTGTCGTGTTGAACCGCTTCCAGAACAACGAGTAGAGAATGGCCGGCAAGTTGCCCGAGGCCGCGACGGCGAAGGCCAGTGCGACGAGGAAGGCGACGTTGAGCTTCTGGGCGAAGATGGACAGCAGGATGGCGACCGCTCCGATCACGAACGCCGAGATGCGGGCTACCTTCACCTCCTGGCCTTCCGGCGCCTCGCCGTGGTGGACGTAGTTGGCGTAGACGTCGTGCGCCACCGACGACGACGACGCCAACGTCAGGCCCGCCACCACCGCCAGGATGGTCGCGAAGGCGACCGAGGCGATGAACGCGAGCATGATCGTGCCGCCGGTCGTGCCGAAGAAGTCGGTGCCGATCTCCCGCGCCAGCTGAGGCGCCGCGGTGTTTCCGGCCGGGTCCTGGGCGATGATCTCCTCGGGCCCGACGAGGGCCGCCGCGCCGAATCCGAGGGCGAGGGTCATCAGGTAGAACGAGCCGATGATCCAGATGCCCCACACGACCGACTTGCGGGCAGCCCGCGCGGTCGGGACGGTGTAGAAGCGGATCAGGATGTGCGGAAGGCCCGCCGTGCCCAGCACCAGGGCCATGCCGAGGCTGATCAGGTCCAACTTGCTGTAGAGCGTCGCCATGGTGTCCGGGTTGCCGGCCGCGTCGACTATGTCCTTTCCGAAGCGCCCGCCCGGCTTGAGGAACGCATCGCCCTTGCCGCTCTTCTCGGCCGCCGTACCCAGCAGGTCGCTGAGGTTCCATCCGAACTTGAACATCACCATCAGGGTCAGGATGGTCGCGCCCGTCATGAGCAGCAGCGCCTTGATGATCTGGATGTACGTCGTGCCCTTCATACCGCCGACGGTGACGTAGAAGATCATCAGCGCACCGACGGCGACGATCGTGAGGTTCTTCGCCGTTTGCGAGGAGACCCCGAGCAGCAACGAGACGAGTGCGCCGGCGCCGACCATCTGGGCGAGCAGGTAGAAGATGGACACGACGATGGTCGAGACCCCGGCGGCCGCGCGCACCGGACGCTGCCGCATACGGAAGGCCAGGACGTCGCCCATCGTGTACTTCCCGGAGTTGCGCATCAGCTCGGCGACGAGCAGCAGAGCGACGAGCCAGGCGACGAGGAACCCAATGGAGTACAGGAAGCCGTCATAGCCGTACAGCGCGATGATGCCGGCGATGCCCAGGAAGGACGCCGCGGACATGTAGTCCCCGCCGATGGCCACACCGTTCTGGACGCCGGTGAAGGACCGTCCGCCGGCGTAGAAGTCGGCTGCCGTCTTGGTCTGGCGGGAGGCCCAGATGGTGATAGCCAGGGTGACGCCGACGAAGGTCAGGAACAGCACGCTGGTGAGGGCCTGCTGCCCGCCCGAGACCTCGGCGGCGAGTGTCGTTGCGCTCATCGTTGCTGCCCTCCCTCGAGCTGGCTGCGAATGCGGGCGGCGAGCGGATCGACCTTGTTGTCCATGTGCCGCTCGTAGAAGTAGGCGATGAGGAATGTCGATGCGAACTGCAGGAGGCCGAAGACGTAACCCACGTTGATGTTGCCAAGAAGCTGGTATCCCATGAAGTCACGGGCATAGCCCGACATGAGTACGTACAGCAGGTACCACGCCAGGAACACCACCGTCATGGGGAAGGCGAAGCCGCGGAACTTCCGCCGCAGCTCGGCAAACTCCTCGCTGTTCTGGACCGTGACTAAGCGGTCGCTATCTGGCTCGATCGTGTTGCTCACCCGGCACCTCCTCGCATCCAGACGGCCCGCTCCGACGGCTGCCGGGCGGTTGATCGGGGTCACTGTGAGGCGTCCGGGCGCGCGGACTGAAGGCGCGAGGCGACACCAGTCGGCGAGCGGTCACTGGCCTGCGGCGAACGGTCGTCGATGATCGACAAGAAGCGGTCAGTCGACTCGGCGCTCCGGCACCGCGATGGACTCCGGGGCATGCAGGCGCACCATGGTGCGACCGACGTGGGGTGGCAGACGTCCAGGTGTCCGTCGGGACACCACCACCATCACGAGAAACGCCACAGGCACGGTCCACGCGGCCGGCTGGGCCAGCAGTGCGCCGGTCCACCCGCCGCGGTCGACCCCGCCCACGGTCGCCGTGACAGCCGCAGTGGCCAGTCCGCCACCTACAAGCAGGCCGGCAGCGGCGCCCGTGCTGGTGAGGCGCCGCCACCAGATGCCCAGCACCAGTAAGGGGCAGAACGACGACGCCGCGACCGCGAATGCGAGCCCCACGATGTCGGCGATCGACAGCGACCTGGCCCACAACGACAGGGCGAAAGGTACCGCCACAGCGAGCACGGCCGCGACCCGGAAGTCACGTACGGACCCGCGGAGCACGTCCTGCGCTAGCACGCCGGCCACCGACACGGTGAGCCCCGACGACGTAGAGAGGAAGGCGGCGAAGGCGCCGGCGGTGAGCAGGGCGGTCAACAGTTGCCCCCCGGTACCAGCGATGAGCCGCTCGGGCAGCAGCAGCACCGCAGTGTCGGTACGTCCGGTCAGCAGCAGGTCGGGTGTGTAGAGCCTGGCCAGTGCGCCGTAGACCGTGGGGAACAGATAGAACACACCGAGGAGCGCGAGCACGAAGGCCGTCGTGCGCCGAGCAGTGCGTCCGTCGGGGTTGGTGTAGAAGCGCACGAGTACGTGGGGAAGACCCATCGTGCCGAAGAACAGCGCGAGGATCAGGCTGTACGTCGAGTAGACCGGGTGGTCCCGGTCACCGACGGCGGTCAACGGCCGGGCCCACGACGCGTTGTCGCTCGCCTCGACCGTGGCGGCGTGGGGCACGGTCGAACCGGCGGGGAACGTCAGCAGGGCCCCTTCCCCAACCTCGTGGGAGCCGCGGCCGAGAACCACGGGCTCGCCGACGTACCGCTGTCCGTCGAGCACCCCGTTCACCAGCACGCGGACCGGCTCGACGACGTCGAAGCGCAGGTCCGCCGGCACCTCGACGGGTGTGCGGTCGGCGAAAGTGGGCGGCCCGTCGCCGGGCGTCGGCATGCCGTCGGCCCGCCAGGCGAGGACGAGGAAGAGCACGGGAACGGCGATGGCGGACAGCTTCAACCAGTACTGGAACGCCTGCACGAACGTGATGCTGCGCATGCCTCCCGTGGCGACGCTGAAGACGACGACGGCCGCCACCAGCAGTCCACCAACCCACCCCGGTGCCCCCGTGGCCAGCTGAACGGTGAGGCCGGCGCCGACAAACTGCGGCAGCAGGTAGAGCCAGCCGATGGTGACGACGAAGATGCTCGAGACCTGCCGGACCGTCCGCGACTCGAGCCGCGCCTCCGCGAAGTCGGACAGCGTGTACGCACCGGACCGCCGCAGCGGCGCAGCGACGCTGACGAGAAGCACGAGGTAGCCGGCGGTGTAGCCGACCGGGAACCACAGCATGTCGGCGCCGTAGGTGAGGATCAGTCCTGCGACGCCGAGGAAGGACGCCGCAGAGAGGTACTCCCCGCTGATGGCTGAGGCGTTCCACACCGGTGACACCGAGCGCGACGCGACGTAGAAGTCGCTGGTCGTCCGCGACAGGCGCAGTCCGAAGGCGCCGATGAGCACCGTCGCTGCGATGACGAGGCCGATCGCCAGCCCCCCTTGGACTTCGTGGCCCATGTCAGGAATTCTCGACCAGCTCGGCGAAGTCGGCCTCGTTGCGCTCGGCCCGACGTACGTAGAACAGCGCCGCGGCAACGAGCACGGGATGCACCACGACACCGAGAAGCAACCAGGGCAGCGGCAGCCCGAACACGAGCACTTCGACGAGGTCCGGCTCGGCCAGGAAGAGCAACGGCAGGCCACCCAACAGCACCGTCAGGATGAGCAGGACGCCGATCGCCAGCCGGAGCTGGATGCGAACGAGTGAGGCCATGTAAACCTCGCCCACGATCGTCTGTTCCCCGATGTCCCGGCTGACCGCGCGCGATCCTGACGTGCGGACGGCCCGGCTGCGTGGCGACACCACACGCACCCGGCGCGGTGGTTGTTCACTCATCCCGGTCCACCCGGTCGGGCACGGCGCACAAGCGTGTCTCGCAGCCCGCGCAGGTGCCGGCGGCTCACCGACAGCACGTCCGCCCCGATGCGCACCGTGCCCCGCCCCGGCTCGAAGGCAACCTCCTCTACGTGGGCGAGCGCGACGAGGTAGCGACGGTGGATGCGCACGAAGCCCGCGGCCGACCACTGCTCCTCCAGCAGCGCCAGCGGCACCCGAACCAGATGGCTGCCCTCGGCGGTGTGCAGCCGCGCGTAGTCTCCGTGCGCCTCGGCGAACCGTACGTCGCTGCGATGGATGAAGCGGGTCACGCCACCGAGCTCCACCGGGATCGTCTCGTCGTCATTCGACGGCTCGCGCGCCGGGCCGTCGATGGCGGCCACCACCCGACGTACGGCGTCGGCCAGCCGATCCGCGCGCACCGGCTTGAGGAGGTAGTCGACCGCGTGCAGGTCAAAGGCCTCGACGGCGTGCGCGTCGTAGGCCGTGACGAAGACGACGGCGGGGGGACGCTGAAAGCGGGCCAGCGCCCGCGCCACGTCCAGGCCGCCCAGGCCGGGCATGCGGATGTCGAGGAACAGCGCGTCTACCGGTTCCTCCTCCAGCACCTTGAGCACTTCGGCACCGGTGCTGACGCTCCGGACCGCGCCAACCGCGGCGTCGTGGCCGAGTAGGTAGGCCAGCTCCTCACGCGCCGGCACCTCGTCGTCGGCGACCAGCACCCGGAGCGGGGTCACGGGTGCCTCACGGGTGCACCCCGGCGCGGAACTTGGGCACCCGCATGCTGACCTTCGTACCCGCACCGGGTGCGGTCTCGACCGTCAGGCCGTAGTCGTCGCCGTAGACCTGTCGCAGCCGCTCGTCCACGTTCCCGAGACCCATGCCCTCACCGTCCGCGTGCCCGGCCAGCGCGCGGCGTACCGCCTCGGGGTCGACGCCTGCCCCGTCGTCCTCGACGCTGATGTGCGCCTCGGACCCCACGTCCTGCGCGCTGATCGTGATGTGACCTGGCCCGGACCGGCCCTCGAGCCCGTGTTGTACGGCGTTCTCGACCAGCGGCTGGACGCACAGGAAGGGCACCGACACCGGAAGCACCTCCGGGGCTACCTGCACCGTCACCTGGAGCCGGTCACCGAACCGCGCTCGCTCCAGCAGCAGGTAGCGGTCGATGGAGCGCAGCTCCTCGGCCAGGGTGGTGAACTCGCCGTGCCGGCGGAACGAGTAGCGGGTGAAGTCGGCGAACTCCAGCAGCAGCTCGCGCGCCCGCTCCGGGTCAGTGCGCACGAACGACGCGATGGCGGTCAGCGAGTTGTAGACGAAGTGCGGGGAGATCTGCGCGCGCAGTGCGCGCACCTCGGCCTCCATCAGCGCGGTGCGGGACTTGTCCAGCTCGGCCAGCTCCAGCTGGCCCGACACCCAGCGGGCGACCTCGCCCACCGCGGTGACCAGTCCCGCGCTCGGCGTCGCGCCGTACGCCGCCAGGGTGCCGACCACCCGGTCCTCGACGGTGAGCGGTGCGACGACGGCCATCC
>JACCUZ010000413.1 GCA_013698395.1 Sporichthyaceae bacterium | reverse complement strand
AAGCCCGGTAGGTCCGCGCGGCGACCTGGCAGCCCTGCTCGCGCAGCACCCGACAGACCGACTCGACCGCGTGACCCTGGCTGCGCATGGTGTCGATGAATCCCATGATCAACGGTTTCGGGGGTCGGTGAAAGTCGGCCCGAGGCGCGGTGCCAGCCTTGCGGTTGGTCCGTTTCCCCGGGCCGCTTCCCGAACCCGGCGGGCACCTCTCGATGCACCGGGCTCTCCACAGGCCCCGGTCAGGCGGCGAGGTCGGGTTGGTCGGTCAGTGGCCAGGGTGAGTCGATGACCGATCCGCGGTAGCGGTACCGGGTCGTGCTCACCTTCGCGGGGTTGAACAGTTCCCGCGTCTGGGTCGCCGGCCACCACCGTCGGGCGCAGTAGATCCTGCGCAGTTCGGCGATGGTGGCCCGGCGGTGCTTGCGGCGTAGCCAGCGCCAGACCGTCTGCCACGTGTAGTGGCTGAGGTAGGCGAAGGCGACCGATGACACCCCGGGCCGAAAGTAGGCGCACCAGCCCCGCAGCGCCGGGTTGACCCGGCGCAGCAGGTCGTCCAATGACTGGTTCACGCTGACCTGTCGGCACAGCGTCTTGATCTTCCGCTTGGCCGCCTGAACGGCCTTACCCGCGGGGTAGACGTAGACGTAGTACCGGGTGGTGCCTCGCTTGCGGTGGCGCTGGATGCGCCAGCCGAGGAAGTCCAGCCCCTCCTCGATATGGGTGACCAGGGTCTTCTCCGGCGACAGGCGCAAGCCCATCGTGGTCAAGACCGTGGTGATCTGGTCTTCGAGCGCTTCAGCGTCGGCCCTGGTGCCTCGGACCATCAGGCACCAGTCGTCGGCGTACCGCACGAGGCGGAAGTTCGCCTGACCGTGGCGTAGCCGCCGCGCTCGTTCCGACTTGCTGGTCGACGGGCCTCCCGGTGCCTCGGCGATGAACTCGTCGAGGACCGACAGGGCCACGTTGGCCAGCAGCGGAGACAAGATCCCGCCCTGCGGTGTACCGGCGGTGGTCTCCTGAAGGTCACGGTCCTCGGTGAGGATCCCCGCCTTCAGGAACGCCTTCACCAGGCTCATGACCCGCTTGTCGCCGATCCGAGACCGGACCCTGCCCAGCAGGGCAGTGTGGTCGATCTCGTCGAAGCACGCCTTGATGTCTCCCTCGACGACCCAGTCATAGCACCGGGGTCGTGTCGCGAGATAGCGCACCTCAGCGACCGCATCGTGAGCCCGACGCTTCGGGCGGAACCCGTAGGAACACGGGTGGAAGTCCGCCTCGAAGATCGGCTCCAACACCAGCTTCAGGCTGGCCTGGACAACCCGGTCGGCCACGGTCGGGATCCCCAACCGGCGCAACTTGCCCCCGGCCTTCGGGATCATCCGCTCGCGGACCGGAACCGGCGCGAAACTACGGTCGACCAATGTCGACCGCAGCCCGTCGAGGAACTCCTCGACGCCCAACCCAGCCTCGATGGACCTCGCCGTAGCGCCGTCCACCCCCGCAGTACGGGCACCCTTGTTGCCTGCCACCCGAGCCCAGGCCACCAGCAGGAAGCCCGGGTCGGCGACAAGGTTGAACAGGTCATCGAACCGTCGACCATCCTCGGCTCGAGCCCAACGGTGCAGCTTGGTCTGGATCTTCAGTACCCGTCGCTCCGCCGCGTAGACGGCGAGCTCCAGTTCGTCGGTATTCACCGTCGACACACCCTCCTGACCTTCCCTCACCAGCGCTGCTCGACTTGCTGGCCCCCTTCGCCCTGCGACCGGCTCTCCCGGCCCCCGACGGCGGGTCGTCACGCCCGCGACTACTACGAGGCCTCCGCCCCACCCACTGGCCCTCGGTCGGCGACGGACCTACCCCTACCGGCGGCGACTGGCTGCCGCACCGGAGGGGAACCAGCAGACGGTTCCCACGTTCACCCTGCGATCGGTCGGTCAGAGAGGTGCCCGGCTCTACCCCGGCAGCATCGCCACGGCTACGCCGCAGACCTTCACCATGGCCTCCCCACCGACGGAACTAGACGGCTTCGGAGTCCAGGGGCCACCCCACGCACGAGCGGCCCCCGGTGCGCTGCAGACCGGCCCATATCCACCAGATTTGAGCACGGCTTCGCAATTACGGGGCTTCCAACACCGGTTCACTGACGTTGCACCTGCTGACCTAGCTCGGCCGACCCGCACCGTCTGGCAGTACCAGCACGTCCGGCCTTTGTCGGGGCCGCTTGCCACCCTCACCGGCGTCCCCCGGATCAGGCTGCCCCAGCTTCAACGAGCCGCTGCGACGGCCCGAAGGGACGGTCTCCCACCACCCCCGATCACACGGCGCCTCGTGGCGCACAGCTCCGCCGCGAAGAAAGCCGACGCCCGCTTGAGCAGATCGTTGGCTCGGCGAAGCTCACGGT
>JACCUZ010000386.1 GCA_013698395.1 Sporichthyaceae bacterium | reverse complement strand
GCGCCCGGCCGGGAGCCAGCCCGTCGGCTGCAGCCGCCGCACCGGTGCCGGCCGCCACCGGAGCGAGCCCGGCGGGCAGCGTGCGGGGGCGGGCGCCGGCGAGCCACTGAGCGGCCGTGGCCAAACCGAAACGCCTCCTTCAGCTCGCGCGGGCAGCGACGAGGCTACGCACCGCGGCCTTGTCCGGCTTGCCCGACGCCAGCATCGGCAGCATGCCTACCGCGACGACCTCACGTGGCAGCGCCGGCGGCTCCAGATGCTCGGCGGCGAAGGCGCGCAGCTCGCCGACCGTCGGGACCAGGTCGCCGCGGACCGGCTGGATCACCGCCACGACCCGATCCCCCCACTCGGCGTCGGGTATCCCGACTACCGCACAGGCGGCGACCGAGGGATGCTCGCCGAGCACGCGCTCGACTGCAGCGGCAGCGACGTTGACCCCGCCCGTGATCAGGACGTCGTCGGCGCGCCCCAGCACGTGGACGGTGCCGTCCGGGTCGATCCGGCCGAGGTCCTGGGTCACGTGCCGACCTGCGACGAGTGCCGCGGCGGTGAGATCAGGGCGCAGCCGGTAGCCCCGGAACACGACCGGCCCGCCGATCGTGAGCCGTCCGTCCAGCAGCCCAACCTCGACCTCGTCGAGCGGCTTGCCGTCGTACACGACCCCGCCGCACGTCTCGGACATCCCGTAGGTCTCCACGACTCGCCAGCCCCGCTCGTCGCACCGGCGGCGCAGCTCGTCGGGAAACGCGGCGGCGCCGACCAGCACCGCGTCGAACCCCGCCAGGTCTGCGTCGGCGTCGAGGAGGCGTCGCACCTGGGTCGGGACGAGCGACACATACCGAGGGACGGTGCTGTTCATCGCCGCTGCGGCGACGGTGAAGGCGTGCGCGTCGAAGCCGCCGTAGAGGTCGAGTGCCACGGGGCGGATCCGCGCCTCGAGCGCCCGGACGAGCACTTGAATACCGCCCACGTGGGTGACCGGTAGGGCCAGCAGCCACTGGCCCGGCCCGGCGAGGCGCCGGTGGCTGGCTCGGGCGGCGAAGCGCAGGGCGTCGGCGCTGAGCAGCACGCCCTTGGGCTCCCCGGTGGACCCCGACGTCGGGACGACAACGGCCACCTCGTCGGACTCGAGAGGCAGGTCCGGGCGCAGTGCTTCGATAACGGCCGGACGGCTGCCGCCGGTGGGCAGCGGCAGCAGGGCGGGGCCGGCGCCGTCGAGCGTGGCGGCCAACGCGGGCAGGAACGTCTCCAGGACGGCCGGTCCGGTGGGCGCCGTGAGCCCGTGCAGGGTTCGGGCCACGCCTAGAAGTACCAGGGGAAGCGCGACCAGTCCGGGTCGCGCTTCTCGAGAAAGGCGTCGCGGCCTTCGACGGCCTCGTCGGTCATGTACGCGAGCCGGGTCGCCTCACCGGCGAAGACCTGCTGGCCCATCAGCCCGTCGTCGACGAGGTTGAACGCGAACTTCAGCATCCGCTGGGCGGTCGGGCTCTTGCTGTTGACCTCGGCGGCGACCGCGAGCGCCGTGCGCTCCAGCTCGGCGTGGTCCGCGACGAGGTTGACCGCGCCCATTCGCTGCATCGTCTCGGCGTCGTACGCGCGGCCGAGGAAGAAGATCTCGCGGGCGACCTTCTGCCCGACCATCCGCGCGAGGTACGCGGATCCGTAGCCCGCGTCGAAGGACCCCACGTCGGCATCGGTCTGCTTGAACCGCGCGTGCTCACGGCTGGCGATCGTGAGGTCGCAGACCACGTGCAGCGAGTGGCCGCCCCCGACGGCCCAGCCGTTCACGACCGCCACCACGACCTTGGGCATGGTCCGGATCAGCCGCTGGACCTCCAGGATGTGCAACCGTCCGCCCGCAGCCTTGACGCGCACCTCGTCGACGGTGTCGGCCGTGTCCCCGGTCGCGTACGCGTAGCCGGTGCGACCCCGAATGCGCTGGTCACCCCCCGAGCAGAACGCCCGTCCACCGTCGCGTGGCGACGGCCCGTTCCCTGTGAGTAGGACGCACCCGACGTCGGGCGTCATCCGGGCGTGGTCGAGGGCGCGGTAGACCTCGTCGACCGTGTGCGGCCGGAAGGCGTTGCGTACCTCCGGCCGGTCGAACGCGATGCGCACCGATCCACCGACGACGGCTCGGTGGTACGTGACGTCGGTGAGGTCGAAGCCCTCGACAGATTCCCAGGCCGCGGGGTCGAACGTCTCGGAGACGGTCGGCGCGGCCACGTCGGCGAGGATAGGCGCATGGTGGACGACACTGACCTGTCGGTGTGGTCGCTTCCGATGCGGGTGCGCTTCCGCGGCATCGATGTGCGCGAGGGTGTGCTGCTGCACGGGCCGGCCGGCTGGGGGGAGTTCTCGCCGTTCTGGGACTACGACGACGTTGAGTGCGTTCCGTGGCTGGCTGCGGCCCGCGAAGCGGCGTACGTGGGCTGGCCTCTGCCCGTGCGGTCATCGGTGCCCGTCAACGTGACGGTGCCCGCGGTCGGCCCGGAGCGTGCCGCCTCGATTGTGCGTGCCTCGGGTGGGTGCCGGACCGCGAAGGTGAAGGTCGCCGAGCTGGCTCAGCCTGAGGGTGCCGACCTGGCCCGCGTCGAGGCGGTGCGCGACGCCTTGGGGCCTGACGGTCGGTTGCGGGTCGACGCCAACGGCGGGTGGGACGTGGACACCGCCGTCCGGATGGTGCGCCTGCTCGGCCGGTTCGACCTCGAGTACGTGGAGCAGCCGTGCCGGACCGTCGAGGACCTGGCGGCCGTCCGTCGTCGGGTCCAGGTCCCGGTGGCCGCCGACGAGTCGATCCGCCGGGCCGAAGACCCCTTGCGGGTGGCCCGCCTGGCTGCCGCGGACATCGCCGTGCTCAAGGTGGCGCCGCTGGGCGGGGTCGCCGCATGTCTGCGGATCGCCGAGCAGATCGGCCTGCCCGTGGTGGTGTCCTCGGCACTGGAGAGCTCGGTCGGCATCGCGGCGGGTGTCGCGCTGGCGGCGGTGCTGCCCGAGCTTCCCTACGCGTGTGGTCTCGCCACGCTGCAGATGCTGTCGGGTGACGTGACCTCGAAGCCGTTCCAGGTCCGCGAGGGGGCACTCCCCGTCCACCGCCCGGAGCCGGACCTCGTCGCCACCGTGGCCGCCGACGGCCCAACCAGTCTCCGCTGGCGCCAGCGGCTGGCATCCGTGGCGTCCCACACGTGAACCCGTCGGCGGAGTTGGCGGCGGTGGTCGTCGGCGAGCTGGTCCGCGGCGGCGCGCGGGAGGCCGTGCTCTCGCCCGGGTCGCGTAACGCTCCATTGTCGCTGGCGCTGCACGAGGCGGACCGCACGGGCCGGCTCCGGCTGCACGTGCGCATCGACGAGCGCAGCGCGGGGTTCCTCGCCCTCGGGCTCGCCAAGGCGTCCGCCCTTCCCGTGCCGGTCGTGACCACGTCCGGCACCGCGGCGGCCAACCTGCACCCGGCGGTGGTGGAGGCCGATCATTCCGGCGTACCGCTGGTAGTGCTGACCGCTGACCGCCCGGTCGAGCTGCGCGGCGTCGGCGCCAACCAGACCATCGACCAGGCCGAGCTCTACGGCAGATCGGTGCGGACGTTCGTGGAGCTGTCCGTCGACGCCCAGCCCACCCTGGAAGCCCAGCGATCCACCGTCCGCTCGGTGCTGGCCGCAGCCCGGCGGGGACCGGTCCACGTCAACGTCGCCCTGCGCGAGCCGCTGGTGGGCGACGGGGAGCCGACAGGGCAGCAGATGCTGCCGTGGCGGCTGGAGAGAGACGACGCGCCCCCGGTGCGGCTGCCGCCCGGACTGCGCACGGTGCTCGTCGCCGGGGACGGCGAGGGCGAGGATGCGCGCTGGCTGGCGGAGGCGGCCGGCTGGCCGCTGCTGGCGGAGCCGAGCTCGGGTGCCCGCAGCGGCCCCAACGCGCTGACCGCCTACCGGTTCCTGGTGGACCGGTTCGCCGATGACATCGAGCGGGTCGTGGTGTTCGGGCGGCCGACCCTGTCCCGGTCGGTGACTCGCCTGCTCTCGCGCGCCGACGTGGAGTACGTCATGGTCCCGGGGCGGGGCCGGCTTGTCGACCTTTCGCCTCGCCGCCCGCTGGTGGCCTCGATGGTCCTGCCGGACTGGGTCGAGCCCGGTGCTCCTCGCGTGGAGCCGGACGCCTGGTTGACCCGCTGGCTTCAGGCCGACAGAAGCGCGCGACGTGTCCTGGACGAGGTGGTGCGAAGCGGTGGCCTCAGCGGGATCGCCGTGGCTCGCGAGGTCGCCGGTTGTCTGCCTCCTTCGGCGCTGCTGGTGGCGGGCTCGTCGAGCGCGATCCGCGACCTGGACCTCGCCGAACCTTTCGGCGAGCAGCGGCGCGTCCTTGCCAACCGAGGCGCATCGGGGATCGACGGGACCGTCTCGACCGCCCTCGGGGCGGCGCTGGCCCACCAGGCGCAGGACGGCGGCCCTGCGTACGCGCTCATGGGCGATCTCACCTTCCTGCACGATGCCAACGGACTGGTACTCGGCCCAGATGAGGCACGCCCGGACCTCACAGTGGTGGTGGTCAACGACGACGGCGGCGGTCTGTTCACGCTGCTCGAGCAGGGCGCGCCCGAGCACGCAGCCGCGTTCGAGCGCGTCTTCGGGACGCCGCACGGGGTTGACCTTGCCGCACTGTGCGCCGCCAGCTCGACCCCCCACGTCCGGGCCGACTCGCTCGAGGACCTGCGGCAGCAGTTGGCGCCCCGGCCGGGGCTGGCCGTCGTCGAGGTTCGTACCGACCGGAGCCGGACCCGCGACCTGCACGCCCAGCTCGGCGCCGCGGTTGCCGCGGCCCTCAGCTGACAGGCCCAGCTGGGTCAGCGCGGCCGTCAGCGGGCCGCGGAGCCTTCCAGGGCGTCGCGGACGGGCACGAACTTCGCCTGTGCCTCCAGCACCTCGGCGTCCGGTTCGGAGCCGGCCACGATCCCGCACCCGGCGAACAGCCGAGCCGCCCGGCCGGACAGCTGGGCGCAGCGCAGGGCGACCCCCCACTCACCGTCGCCGCGCGCGTCCATCCAACCCACCGGCCCGGTATAGCGCCCGCGGTCCATCTGCTCCAGCCGGGCGACGACGTCCAGAGCGACGTCGGTCGGTGTCCCACCGACGGCGGCCGTGGGGTGGAGCGCCGCGACCAAGTCCAGCACGTCGGCCTCGGAGCGGGCGGTGAGCGAGGCGCTGACGTCCGTCGCCAGGTGCGTGACGTTGGACAGTTCCAGCGCCCGGGGTCGCGCGGGGACCGACAGCTCGCGTACGTGAGCGGTGAGCGCTGCCACGAGCGAGTCCACGGCGTAGCGGTGCTCGGCCAGGTCCTTGGCCGAGTGCAGCAGCGCGTCGACCCGGATGACGTCGTCGGCGTCACTGCCGCCCCGTGCCGTCGTCCCGGCCAGCACGCGGGAGGTCACCCGTGTTCCGGCGAGGCTGACCAGGAGCTCGGGGGTCGCCCCGACCAGACCGTCGACGGCGAATGCCCAGCAGCCCGGGTTGGCCGCGGCGAGCCCAGCCAGCACGAACCGGGGGTCAATGGTCTCCTCCGCCCACGCGACCAGGTCGTGGGCGAGCACCACCTTCTCCAGCTCGCCCCGGTCGATCAGCGCGACTGCGCGCTCGACCGCCGACCGGAAGGCCGTCACCGGCATCTGCCCGTGCGCGTAGCGCATCCCGCCTGGCTCCCGGACGGGCTCCGGCGAGGACAGCCGAGGGGGCTCCCCGATCGTGGTGAGCCAACTCGTCCCGCCGGACCGACCCAGCGCCACCCGAGGCAGGACGAGGACCGACGTCTCGTCGGCCGAGAAGGAGAACGAGCCGAAGAGCAAGGGACCGCTGCCGCGTACCGACACCTCGTCCTCGACGCTTAGCGAGTCGAGCACCTGGCGCCACCACGCGCGGGCCCGGGCGAAGCGATGGGGGCCACTGACCTCGAGCCGGGCCGCCTCGCCCCAGCCGACGACGCCGTCGCCCTCGCGCACCCAGGCGAGCGCACCGCGCGCGGAAGGCAGTCGGTGCAGCAGCGGCCCGATCAGGTCCACGCGTCGCGAACGGACCGTGCGCGACGGCAGTGCGGCTGGACGCTGCCCGGGCAGGTCAGACTCGCCCGGCGCGGTGCCCATGGCAGGAGCGTACGTCGGCCGGCAGCGTCGGCTCAGACCCGGCTCACGATGTGCTCGTGGTAGTCCGGCAGCGCCCGCCCGATCTCGTCGAGGTCGAAACGGTCGGGCAACGCCGCCGGGTCGTGCTCGAGGAGATAGACCAGCGAGACGCGCACCAGGATCGGTTCCTGCGCCTCGGACAGGCCCAGCTCGGCGAGCAGCGACTCCGGCACGGTGACGTGGTGCGTGGTCGTGGCGCCGGTCGGGTGCGTGATCGCGACGTCGTAGGCGTGCGGCCCCGAGGCGGTGATGTCGAGGTCGGTGGGTGTGGGCATGGCGGTTGCCTACCCGGGTACGCCGCTGTCATGAGCAGCGACGACCGCTGGACCTATCCGGCCGAGGGCGACACCCCCGGCGACATCGACCGCGAGACCAGCGATGCCGAGGTGGTCGACGACGTTCGCCGGTCGCGGCCGGTGCGGCATCCACAACCAGAGGACCGGGAGCAGGGCCTCAGTTCCGACGCACCCGGGGTCGACCCCTCCGATCGGGAGACGTGACTGGAGGGACCCGCGCCGACCTCGGGAAGGCACCGCAGGACGTCGCGGCCATGTTCGACGGGGTGGCCGAGCGCTACGACCTCACCAACGACGTCCTCTCCCTCGGGCAGGCCCGCCTGTGGCGCCGGGCGGTGGCGCGCGCCGTCGACGCGAGGCCGGACGAGCGGGTGCTCGACCTCGCGGCCGGGACGGGCTCCTCGTCGCTGCCGTTCGTTGCGGCGGGCGCCGACGTCGTCGCGTGCGACTTCTCGATCGGGATGCTCCGGGTCGGTAGGCGGGCCCACCCGCGGCTGCGAATGCTTGCCGGCGACGCGTTGGCGCTGCCCTTCCGCGACGGGGCCTTCGACACCGTGACGATCTCTTTCGGGCTCCGCAACGTGCACGACGTCTGCGCAGCGTTGACCGAGATGGCCCGGGTGACGCGGCCAGGCGGCCGGCTGGTCGTCTGCGAGTTCAGCCACCCGACCTGGCGGCCGTTCCGCACCGTCTACAGCGGCTACCTGATGAGCGCGTTGCCGAAGGTGGCCCGCCGGGTGTCGAGCAACCCCGAGGCGTACGTGTACCTGGCCGAGTCGATCCAGGCCTGGCCCGACCAGTCCCGGCTCGCCGACCGGATCGCCTCGGCTGGCTGGTCCGACGTGGCGTGGAGCGACCTGAGCTACGGGATCGTCGCCCTTCACCGGGCCCGCCGAACGGCTGACGACAGCGCCAAAGGGGTTTCGGGGCCGCGATCCCGGCAAGGGTGAACGGGAATAGGAACTGTTCGCCAGCCGATGGGAGAACCGCGATGGGTCAGGACGACAAGACCGCCAACAAGGTCGAGGAGATGGGCGGTCAGGCCAAGGAGAAGGTCGGCTCGGTCACCGGTGACGAGGCCTTGGAGCGCCAAGGCGAGCGCGACCAGAGCAAGGCCAACCTCAAGCAGGCTGGCGAGAAGGTCAAGGACGCTTTCCGCTAAGCCACCTCTGCATCAAGACTGGAGGGCCCGTCCGTCGGACGGGCCCTTCGGCATGCCGGGGCCAGTGCGTACACTCGGCACGCCACAGATCGTGAATGGATTCACAAGCGAACCCCGACCCTTCCTGAGGTGGAGCCGTGAGCGGCGCGAGCCCGATACGCGAGGTCGACGCGGACGTGGTCGTCGTCGGCGCCGGGCCAGGCGGGTCTGCCACGGCGTACCACCTCGCGCGCACCGGCCTGGACGTCGTACTGCTGGAGAAGACGGCCTTTCCGCGGGAGAAGGTCTGCGGCGACGGGTTGACCCCTCGAGCGGTCCGGTCCCTCGTCGGCATGGGCATCGACCCGAGCGAGCAGGCCGGCTGGGTGCACAACAAGGGCCTGCGGATCGTCGGCGGCGGCATGCGGCTGCAGCTGCCGTGGCCGGACCTGGCGACCTACCCGGCGTACGGCCTGGTCCGCCCGCGCACCGACTTCGACGACCTGCTCGCCCGGCAGGCGGTCAAGGCGGGTGCCCTGCTGCACGAACGTACGGCCGTCACCGGCCCGGTCTTGAACGAACGGACCGGCCACATCACCGGTGTCACCGCGAGCGCGGAGGACGGCCCGGTGGTGTACCGGGCGCCGGTCGTCGTCGCTGCGGACGGTGGCTCCAGCCGGCTGGCCCTGGCGATGGGCGTGCACAAGCGCGACGACCGTCCCATGGGGGTCGCGGTCCGCACGTACTACCGGAGCCCGCGGCACGATGACGACTGGCTGGAGTCGTGGCTCGAGCTGTGGGACCGGGGGGAGGCGGGCCGCCAGCGGCTGCTGCCGGGTTACGGCTGGATCTTCGGCGTCGGGAACGGGACGTCCAACGTCGGGCTCGGCATCCTGAACACCAGCACGGCGTGGGGGCAGGTGGACTACAAGCACCTGCTGCGCCGTTGGCTGGACCAGACTCCGCAGGAGTGGGGATTCCGGGAGGAGAACCGCACGCAGCCGGTGCGCGGAGCGGCCCTGCCGATGGGGTTCAACCGGCAGCCGCACTACACCCGGGGGATGCTGCTGGTCGGGGACAGCGGCGGGATGGTCAACCCGTTCAACGGGGAGGGCATCGCCTACGCCATGGAGTCCGGCGAGGTGGCCGCCGAGGTGATCGCGCAGGCGCTGGCGCGCCCGAACGCCGACGCGCGGGAGCGAGCCCTGCACGCCTATCCCCGTGCGCTCAAGTCGACGTACGGCGGTTACTACACGGTCGGGCGCCTGTTCGTGAAGGCGATCGGCGACGACCGGGTGATGAAGCTCGCGACCCGCCACGGGCTGCCGCACCCTCTGCTGATGCGCTTCGTGCTCAAGCTGATGGCCAACCTCACTGACCCCCGGGGGGGCGACGCGATGGACAGGGTCATCAACGGCCTGACCCGCCTGGCCCCGGCGGCCTAGCAGGTGACCAACCCGCGTGCAGGGTCACGACCCGAGCGCTCCTAGGATGACGAGCCCGGTCGCGGACCGGGCCCGCGCGACCGACGGAAAGGTGAGCGGACCATGAACTCCTACGTCCCGATCCTCGTCCTCGGTGCGCTCTCGCTCGGCTTCGCGGTCTTCTCGATCGCCGCCGGTCATCTGACGGGGCCTCGCCGCTTCAACCGCGCCAAGCTTGACGCCTACGAGTGCGGCATCGAGCCCACACCACAGCCCGTCGGCGGCGGCCGCTTCCCCGTGAAGTACTACCTGACGGCGATGCTGTTCATCATCTTCGACATCGAGATCGTGTTCCTCTACCCGTGGGCCGTCTCCTTCGACGCGCTGGGCATGTTCGGGCTGGTGGAGATGGGTCTGTTCATCCTGACCCTGCTGGTCGTCTACGCGTACGTCTGGCGCCGCGGCGGATTGGAGTGGGACTGACATGGGTCTCGAGGAGAAGCTGCCCAGCGGCATCCTGCTCACCAGCGTCGAGAAGCTGGCGGGCTACATGCGCAAGGGGTCGCTGTGGCCCGCGACATTCGGTCTGGCGTGCTGCGCCATCGAGATGATGGCCGTGGGCACTCCGCGCTATGACCTCGCCCGCTTCGGCATGGAGGTGTTCCGTGCCTCGCCGAGGCAGGCCGACCTGATGATCGTGGCCGGCCGGGTCAGCCAGAAGATGGCACCCGTCCTGCGCCAGGTCTACGACCAGATGCCCAACCCCAAGTGGGTACTCTCGATGGGGGTGTGCGCCAGCAGCGGCGGCATGTTCAACAACTACGCGATCGTGCAAGGCGTGGACCACGTGGTGCCCGTCGACATCTACCTCGCCGGGTGTCCGCCGCGCCCGGAGATGCTCATCGACGCGATCCTCAAGCTGCACGACCAGATCGCCAACGAGAAGCTCGGTGCCCACCGCGTCGCAGAGCTGCGCGAAGCGGAGCGGGCGGGCCTGACCGCGAAGCCGACTGCGCAGCTGAAGGGTCTGCTGCGGTGAGCGAGATCGACCGCGTGGGCGCCGACAGCGACGTCGTCGAGGCGCCGTTGCATGTTGGTGACATCGTCGACTTCCGGCGCGGCATGTTCGGCAGCCAGGGGTCGGGCGACACGACCGGCTACGGCGGCCTGGTCCGCCCGGTCCAGCTCCCGGGCGAGACACCCCGGCCGTACGGCGGCTGGTTCGACGAGGTCGCCGACCAGCTGGGGCGGGTCGTCCCCGCGTACGACCAGGCCGTGGAGAAGGTCGTGGTGCACCGCGACGAGATCACGTTCCACGTCCACCGCGACCACCTGGTGGAGGTCATGCAGGGCCTGCGCGACGACCCCGCCCTCCGCTTCGAGATGTGCATGGGCGTCTCGGGCGTGCACTTCCCCTACGACGAGGGCCGCGAGCTGCACGCGGTCTTCCCTCTCATCTCGGTCACCCACAACCGGCGGCTTCGCATCGAGGTCACCTGCCCCGACGCCGACCCGCACATCCCCTCGGTCACGTCGGTGTACCCGGGCAACGACTGGCACGAGCGCGAGACCTACGACTTCTTCGGCATCATCTTCGACGGCCATCCGGCGCTGACCCGCATCGAGATGCCGGACGACTGGCCGGGCCACCCGCAGCGCAAGGACTATCCGCTGGGCGGTGTCCCGGTGGAGTACAAGGGCGCCCAGATCCCGCCGCCCGACGAGCGGAGGTCCTACTCGTGACCGAGGGCACGGTCTACACGGTGAGCGGCCAGGACTGGGACAGCCTGACCGCCGGCCTCGGCGAG
>JACCUZ010000383.1 GCA_013698395.1 Sporichthyaceae bacterium | reverse complement strand
GAGCCGAAGAGCGCGAAGGCGCCATCGGTACGGTTCGTGCGGCCGGGGTTGTTCTGGGTGACCTTGTCCTCGACGGCGAGCTTCTTCAGGAACTCCAGCGTCTCGACGTTCTCCGGGGAGTTGATGGTCCACTCGCCCCCGGACTTCCAGTCGCCTCCGTTGTTGAACATCCAGATGGAGAACTCGGCCTGCGCCTCCTCCGGACCCATCGGCATGGCATAGCCCACGACACCGTTGCCGAGCGCTGTGATCTTCTTGGTGGCGTCCTCGAACTCGGCCCACGTCGTCGGTGGCCCGGAGATGCCGGCTTCGGCGAAGAGGTCCTTGTTGTAGAAGAGGGCCCGCGCGGACGAGAGGTCCGGCATCCCGTACATCTTCCCCTCGAACGTCCCGCTGTCCACGAACGCGTCGATCAAGTCGGTTTTCACGTCCGGGGAGAGCACCTCGTCCGCGCTGTAGAGCAGACCGTCCTGCGCGTAGCTGGCGTAGACGTTGAGGTTCAGGATGTCCGGCGGGTTGCCGTTCTGGATCATGGTGCTGCTCTGCTGGTCGATGTCGGTCCAGCTGATGACCTGCACCTCGAGCTTGGTGCCGGTCTTCTCCTGGTAGGCCGTGGCGAAGTCGTCCCAGAACTTCGCGGTGTTCGTCTTGGAGTACTCGGCCGCCACGAGCTTGATCGAGTCGACCTTGCCCCCACCGCCGTCGCCCCCGCCACCACCGCTGTCGGCCCCGGTACCACCCCCGCACCCGGTGAGAGCCAACGCGGCCGCCCCCAGCGCCGCAACGACTGTTGTCCGTAGTGATGTCATCCAGTCCTCCTGGGGTAGCCGGCCCTGCCATCGAAGCGCCGGGAGGCGTCCTCGCGCCAGTGTGTACCCATCACGGTCTGATGAAGACGATGGGTCTGCGGAGGTCAGCGCTGCAGGACGTTACCCCTCTGAGCCGGTGACGAAGACATAGAATCGCGGCGCGTCGGCCGGCGCTGGAGCGCCCGTGCCGGCACCGAAAGGACTTCCGTCGGACTCGCGAGGCGCGACGACGAGCACATTGTTGCTTTCGGTGTTCGGCGGCGCGCAGGCCACCAAGGTGGCTCCGCACGGTGCTACACCGGTCTCCCCGGTGAACGTCGGGCTGGCGCCGGTGTTGGCGACGGCGATCTGGGCCTGCAGGCCGTTGTTGGTGACGTCTTCTCCGGCGTTGATGTAGCAGTTCGCATTGGCGGAGTAGCAGTTCACGATCGTGAAACCGCCGGTCTGGCGCTCGATCGTGCCGTTCTCGGCGATCAATGCCCAGCGGGTGCCCAGCGCGGCTGCGCTCCTTCCGCCAACGGCATCGGCATTCGCGGCCGTGTCGGCACGCAGAGCGCTCGGAACCTGGCCGAGACTGGACTCCTCCACCTCGTCTCCCTTGACCGAACCCCTCCGGAGTTCGCTGAAGCCGACCGAGTCAGGCGCGAGGTCCGACTTCTTCACGGCGCTCCTCTTGATGTCGCCGGAGTCGACCGAGTTACGGCCGGGCAACGACAGCGTCCCAATCACCCCTGCTAGGAGCGCCGTCGTCGCCACCACTCCGCCCAACGACCGGATGCGCTTGTTGACCATGTCTGACCTCCACTGAGCGGTCCATGGCATGGTCGGTGGTCGCGCACCGCCCGTGCCGGCGTGTCTTGGCTCACCCTGGCCCACTGGTACGGCTCGGCGCTAGTACACAGATGTATTGCCGGAGGGCGCCAGTGCGGCTCCGCTGGCGCGGCCCAGTTCAGCTCCCGGGGAAGGGCGGCGGCCCTAGGATCTTGATCCCCCCGTTGATCTCTCCCGACTCGCGAATGCGGTCGAAGTCGACGATGCGCTCCGTCTCGTCGGTGAGCGGCTCGCTCGCGCCCATGTAGAACGCCTGGCAGATGCCGGGCGTCTGCAGCGCGAGGACGGTTGCGGTGTCCGAGACCACTAGGAACGCGTGCGGCACGTGCCTCGGGGCCACGACCACCCCGCCGGTCCTGACCTGGCTCTCGGTCCCGTCCATATGCATGAGGATCTCGCCGTCGAGGACGTACATCGTCTCCTCGGTCTCGGGATGCGTGTGCAGCGGTGTGCGCTTGCCCTTCTCCATGACGTCGTGGAAGAGAAGGAACGCGCCGCCGGTGTCCTCCGCGGTCGCCATCCAGGTGTGCACGCCACCTCCGTAGAACCAGCGCGGCTCCGCCTCCTCCGCGTTGCGTACGACAGGGGCCAACATGGTCTGCTCGGTCATTGAACGACCTCCTGAATTCGTGGGACAAGCGTCCCACGATGGACAGTGCAGTATCATGATGGCTGTGTCAACCCCCTACGTGACAACTGGCCGAACCGACCAGAAGCGGCGCACCCGTGACGCGCTGGTCGCGGCCGCGCGGGAGCTGGTCGCCTCAGGTGTCAGCCCCACCGTGGAGGAGGTGGCGCAGCGGGCAGCGATCTCGCGTACCACCGCGTACCGCTACTTCCCGAACCAGAGGTCCCTGCTGGTCGCAGCCCATCCGGAGGTCGGCGCCTCTTCGTTGCTTCCCCCAGAACCGCCCGACGAGCCGGCCGAGCGGTTGGACGCCGTCATCGCCACGTTCACCCGGCTGATCCTCGACACCGAGCCGCAGCAACGAACCATGCTGCGGCTCTCCCTCGATCCCGACCCGGCCGAACGAGGATCTCTCCCGTTGCGCCAGGGCCGCGGCGTCGCGTGGATCGCCGAGGCGCTCGAACCGCTCAGCGGTGACCTCACCAGCGACGAGTTGCGGACGCTCGCCCTCGCCATCCGCAGCGCGACGGGCATCGAAGCGCTCGTCTGGCTCACCGACGTCGGCGGCCTGACGCGCGACGCGGCAGTCGAGCTCATGCGCTGGTCGGCGCAGTCACTGCTGCACGCCGCGCTGACGTCGAGCTCTCCTCCGCTGGACGGCCCGGGCGGTTGACCGTCCGGTGTGATGACTGGCCCGCGGGGTAGCCCGCCACCATGACCGAGAACCCGCAGGAGTACGAGGCGGAGCGCGACCAGGACAGCGAGCCGACCACGATGGCCCCCGGAGGCGCCAGCCCGCAGCGCCAGGTGGAACCGAATCCGGCCGTCGATGACGCCGACCGCAGCGGCCGGTCGGACGACACGGGGTCCGTGGGGTAGCGGCGGATCGGGCCCAGCCTTGCGTGTCGTGTCAGCTCGAGCGCTTGGCCGAGCGGGTCTTGTCCCGTACGTCGACGACCGTGGCCTCGTCCACCGATGCCGTGTCCGCGACCTCGGTGACCTCTTCCGCGGGCTCGGTCGGCAACCCGACCCGTGCGGCGATGACGCGCTTCTTGACGAACTCAGCTATCTCGTAAACCGCGTCCTCCACCATCATCGTCGTGGCTGAAGGGACGCACTTGCGCAGAATCGCCTCGACGGCGCCTTCGGTATGTGCGGTGTCGGCCTCGAGCGCATCGTCGGACAGCTCCTCCGGAAGGAGCACCAGACCGGAGTTGTGAAGGGCGGTGACGACTTCCTGAGCGACCGACCGCGACGCCAGGACCTCTCGGCGCAGGGCAAGCTCCACCACGCTGAAAACCGGGTCGTCGCTCATGTCACCTTCCCAGCAGGGGACGCGCCTCACAGGTTCTAGCACCCATCCGTCACGAGGAACAAACTGGGGAGGGCTTTGCCGCGACGGGGTGTAGCCATGACGTGGCTCGGTCGACTAGACAAAGACCCATGCCCCCTCCGTCTGGAGCTTCCACCATGCGCTCCTCGCGTCTCGTCGGGTGCTCGATCGCGGCCCTGCTCGTCGTGTCGGTCACCCCGGTGCTGGTGCATCAGGCTTCGGCGTCGGAGGTCCGAACCGAGCGGCTGCGGGTCGGCACGAGGGCAGCGGGCGACCCGCTCGTGGCATGGCATCGGTGGCGGCC
>JACCUZ010000365.1 GCA_013698395.1 Sporichthyaceae bacterium | reverse complement strand
ACCTCGATGGGCGGTCGAGCGCCGCCGCGAAGAAGGCCTTGATATGTGGGTGATCTGAGCCCAGCTGGCCGGCTCGGAAGGAGAGCCCATGTCGAGCTGGATGCCGTGTCTTGTCCACCCTGCCCACGCCGCCCCGTCCCTGGGGCACCCGGTGCTGGACGACTACCTGCGGTTCGTGAAGGCCAGGGTCCGTGCGAACTCGCTGCTGGCGGTCGCGTTCGACCTGAAGGTCTTCTTCGAGGTCACCGGTCGCGAGCCTGTCGATGTCACGACGCGCGACGTGCTGGCGTTCATCGAGGCCCAACGTCAGCCCCGACGCGGTGGCAACGTCGTCCGCATCGACGATGGCGAGCAAGGACTGTCAGCGCGGACGGTCAAACGCCGACTGTCCAGCGTCAGTGGCCTGTTCGCGTTCCTGGTCGCTCGTGGAGACGTCGAGAGCAACCCCGTGCCTCGCGGACTGGCGACCCGCCGCATCGGCCGTCGCGGGGTTCCTCTGATCCGCGCACCGCACACGTTGCCGCGCGTGCTCGAGCCGGAGGAGGCGACCGCCTTGCTCGGCGCGCTGCGAACCCAGCGGGACCGGGCGATGGTCGAGGCGATGCTGTTCGGCGCCCTGCGTCGCTGCGAAGTCCTCGGACTGCGACTGGAGGACCTGCGGCTCGGTGAGCACCGGGTCTTCGTCGCCGACGGCAAGGGCGGGCACCAACGGCTGGTGCCGATCGCGCCCAAGTTCTTCATGACCGTCGCCGCCTACCTCGCCGACGAGCGACCCATGACGTCCACCACAGACCGGCTGTTCGTCGTCCTGAAGGGCCAACGCCGCGGACTACCGCTGTCGGCTTCGGGGTTGGACGAGATCCTGTCGGGCGCTCGGACCAGAGCCGGGCTGCAGCACGCCACCTGCCACGAGCTCAGGCACACCTGCCTGACCCGACTGCGGGAGGCAGGGATGGCCCTGGAGGCCGTGCAGGCCCAGGCCGGGCACCGCTCGATCGAGTCCACCCGGATCTACCTGCACCTGAGCAACAGCTGGCTCGCCGAGGAGTACCGGCGCGCCATGAGCGTGCTGGACGCACTGCCCGGCAACGGAGAGCAGCCGTGAACGCGCCACGCCCGAGCTCGAACCGGGTCGAGCTGCAGCGGGTCTCCGCCCGCTATCTGAAGGCCGCGACCAGCGAAGACGGGCGCCGCTGCCGCGCGCAGGCGGTCGAGCGTTTCCGTCGGGTGTTCCACGACCTCGACGGCTGGCTCATCCGCTCCCTGGAAGAGCGGCTGGCCGCGCACATCGACGTCCGCAGCTTCGTCGCGTTCGCCCTCGTCGATGCCGGCCTGGCCGTCGATGCTGAGTACGTCGTCCGGACCGCTTCGCAATGGGGCAAGCACCACAGCGCCTTCGACCCCCTCACCGCGGCGACCTTCCGCGCGGAAGCGATCAGCCTGGGCTTCATCGACCGGGAGAGCGACAAGATGTGGGCCAAGCTCTCCCAGATCGCCGTGATAGCAGGGACAACGCCCGCGCTGATCCGGCCCGACCAGTACGCCCTCGCCCGCGAAGCCTGGGTCGGGCAGGTCCGTGCGCGATGGGGACATCTGCCCAAGTCCGCTGCGACACCGCTGTTCGGTCTGGACGCGGTGCTGTTCCACCGCGGCCAAGCCGACGAGCCCCACCCTCGCCGGCGATCATTGTCTCGTTCGGTGCATGAGGTCGACTGGGACAACGTCGCCACCCGAGCACCGCAGCTCGCCGCGACCGCGCAGCGGTACCTCACCCAGCTCGGGATCAGTCTGCGCGCCTCCAGCGTCGCCTGCTTCGACACCACCCTGCGGCAACTCGCCGGGCTCCTGCTCGACCAGTATCCGGACGTCACCTGCGTCGCTGACGTCAACCGCGAGCACATCGAGCACTACAAGACCTGGCGCGCCGCCCGGCCTGGCTACCGAGGCCAAGGAACGCTGAGCAAGACCACCATCGGGATGCGGATGGGGCACCTACGGATCTTCTTCGAGCGGATCATCGAGTGGGACTACGACGACGCCCCACGACGCAACCCCGTCTTCGCAGGCGATCGACCCATCAAGGACAAGCCACTCCCGAAGTTCCTCGACGACCCCTCCGCCGCCAAGCTCCTCACCGCCGCCCGGGCTCTGCCTGATGAGTTCGAGCGGCTCACCGTGGAGGTCCTGTCCCGCACCGGCATGCGCAAGGGCGAGTTCCTCGGCCTGACCGTCGACGCGGTGGTGCAGATCGGGTCTGCGTTCTGGCTTCGCACCCCCGTCGGCAAGATGCACACCGACCGCTACATCCCGCTCCACCCGCACCTGAAGACCCTGCTCGACCAGTGGCTCGCGCAGCGGCCGGACTGGCAGATGACCGACCTGCTGTTCACCGACCGCGGGCGGCCCATCCCGCAGTCCCGCGTCGACCGGGCCGTCCAACGCGCAGCCTCGGCCGCCGGCATCGGACACGTCCACCCACACCAGCTCAGGCACACCCTGGCGACCCAAGCGGTCAACCGCGGGATGAGCCTGGAAGCCATCGCCGCTCTGCTGGGTCACAAGTCGTTGGAGATGACGATGGTCTACGCCCGCATCGCCGACCGCACCGTCGCCGACGAGTACTTCCGGGTCACCGAGAAAGTCGAAGCCCTCTACGACGGCGAAACCCTCGCCCTACCGGCCGAGGACGAAGGCCGAGAGATGCGCAAGCTCCGCGGTGAGATGCACCGCCGGATGCTCGGCAACGGCTACTGCGCCCGACCCGTCGAACTCGACTGCCACTTCGAATCGATCTGCGAGTCCTGCACCTTCTTCGTCACCACCATCGAATTCCGCCC
>JACCUZ010000304.1 GCA_013698395.1 Sporichthyaceae bacterium | reverse complement strand
TGCTGGTGGTGGACGAGGCGTCGATGGCAGACACCCGCACCCTGGCCGCCCTGCTCGGGCACACCCGCGCCGCGCAGGGCACTCTGGTGCTGGTCGGGGACCCGGCACAGCTACCCGAGATCGGCGCCGGCGGACTGTTCAGCGCCCTCGCCCGTCACCCGGACACGATCACCCTGACCGACAACAGGCGGCAGACCGAGGCGTGGGAACGTCGCGCCCTGGCGGATCTGCGGGCCGGTGACCCCGACGCGGCCGTCGCCGCCTACGCCGACCACAACCGGGTGCACTCCGCGCCCGCCGACCAGCTCCCGGACCGGGTCGTCAACGACTACCTGCGGCTCATCGACGAACCCGGACCGGCCGACCAAGCGAGACGGGGCGAGCCCTTCGAACGGGTGGTGATGCTCGCCGTCCGCCGCGCCGACGTCACCGACCTCAACGACACCGCCCGCGCTCGGCTCCTCACCGGCGGCTGGCTCGGCCCCGATGCCGTCACTACCGGCGGGGGCGACACGCAGCGGGAGTACCGAGCCGGCGACCGGGTCCTGGTCACCGCCAACGACCACCGGCTCGGTCTACTCAACGGCACCCGGGCCGCCGTCACCGCCGTCGACCCCCGACGGCAGACGCTGACCTTCGCCACCGAGGACGACCAGCAGGTCACCGTGCCGGTGGAGTGGGCGGGTCGGCATCTCGACCACGGGTACGCGATGACCTGCCACAAGGCCCAAGGCGCCACCGTGCAGACCGCGCTGCTCTACGGCGCCGGCGCGCTGACCCGCGAGGCCAGCTACGTCGCCCTCTCCCGAGGACGGGCAGCGAACCACCTCTACGTCCCCGACGACCCAGTCGACGAGCGCACCGCCGTTGACGGCGAGGGGCACCTCGACCGGCTCGCCGCCCGACTCGCCGTCCGCCGCAGCCAAACCCTCGCCACCCGCCAGCTCCCGCGCACCGGGACCAACCGCTGGCGGTCGTCGATCAACCATGACCCCATGCACCGTCGAGCCGAAGGAAGATCGCTATGACCGACCCCATGCTGCTCACCCCCGTCGAGGCTGCCACCGCCCTTGGCATCGGCCGCTCCAAGCTGTACGAACTGATGCAGGACGGCATCCTCGAGTCCGTGCACATCGGCTCCTGCCGGCGAATCCCCGCAGACGCGCTCAACACCCTCATCAACCGGCTCCGCGGAGCAGAAGCCGACGCAGCAGCCAGCTGACCAACCCGCTAGGCCGCGCAGCAACCTGACCGACCCTGGACCCTCCGCCAGATGGAAGGACGATGGGCTCCCCGTCTGATGGCGATGTCCCGAGGGGTCCCCCCGTCATGCCTGGTGTCCGCCGGCGTGCGCGGTTTCGACTCGGCCGCGCTAATGGCACGAAGTGTGGCACGGAGCCTTTAGAGAAAGCGAAAATCCCTTATCTGGTAAGGGATTTTCGTGGTGGGCGATACAGGACTTGAACCTGTGACCTCTTCCGTGTCAGGGAAGCGCGCTAGCCAGACTGCGCCAATCGCCCGTGCAGTGGAGCTCGAGGTGGAGACGGGATTTGAACCCGTGTAGACGGCTTTGCAGGCCGTTGCCTCGCCTCTCGGCCACTCCACCGTGAGGCCTCATCGACCTCGAGACATCCGAGCGGACGACGGGATTCGAACCCGCGACCCTCACCTTGGCAAGGTGATGCTCTACCAACTGAGCCACGTCCGCGCGCATCGAGGCAGCCGACAGCACCACCTCCTCGTGCAGGGGTAGACCATAGCCGATCGGCCGGACACCGACCAAAGCACTAGATTGCCCGGATGCGCACCGTGACGGTCACCGGGGAGGCGCTGGCGCTCGAGGATCTGGTGGCGGTGGCCCACGGGCGGGCGCGCGCCGAGCTGGCTGACTCGGTCGAGGCGCGGATGGCGCCGAGCCGGCAGGTCGTGACCGACGCGGTCGAGAAGGACAAGGTCATGTACGGCGTCACGACCGGGTTCGGCGCCTTGGCCGACACCCATGTCGGGCGCGCCGACCTCGAACGCATGCAGCTGGCCCTGCTCCGATCGCACAGCGCGGGCGTCGGCGATCCGCTGCCCGATGACGTGGTCCGCGGTCTCCTGCTCCTGCGCGCACGCACCCTCGCGGCTGGCTACTCCGGAGTCCGGGTCGACCTACCTCGCCGGCTCCTCGAGCTGCTCGAGCGGGACCTGCTGCCGGTGATCCCCGGCAAGGGGTCGGTGGGCGCCTCCGGCGACCTGGCCCAGCTCGCCCACCTCGCGCAGCCGCTCGTGGGTGAGGGACGTCTCCGCAGGGCGGGTGACCGCGACCTGCACGGCCAGCCCAGCGCCGACGTACTCGACGAAGCGGGTCTGGAGCCGCTGACGCTGGCGGCGAAGGAGGGCCTGTCCCTGATCAACGGCACCGAGCCCATGCAGGTGGTGCTCGCTCTCGCGATCGACGACATCGGCCTGCTGGTCAAGGTCGCCGACATCGCCTGCGCGATGAGCGTGGAAGCCCTGCTGGGCACGGACCGGACGTACGACGAGCGGGTGCAGGTCATCCGGCCTCATCCCGGCCAGCTGGCCAGCGCCGGCAACCTGCGTCGCCTGCTGGCAGACAGCGCGCTTGTCGCGAGCCACCGCAGCAGCGACCACGCCGTGCAGGACTCCTATTGCCTGCGCTGCGCGCCGCAGGTCCATGGCGCCGTGCGCGACGTGCTTGCCCACGCCCGGCGGGTCCTGGACATCGAGCTCGGGTCCATCGTCGACAACCCGGTCATCGTCCCCGACGGCGAGGTGATGTCGACGGGCAACTTCCACGGCGAGCCGCTGGCCTTCGCCGGGGACATGCTGGCGATCGCGGCCTGCGAGCTCGCGTCCATCGCCGAGCGGCGCACCGACCGGATGCTCGACCCGGCCTTCTCCCGTGACCTGCCGGCGTTCCTCGCTCGTGAGCCCGGCACCAACTCGGGCTTCATGATCGCGCAGTACACCGCCGCTTCCCTGGTCAGCGAGAACAAGGTGCTCGCCCACCCCAGCAGCGTCGACACCATCCCCACCTCGGGCAACCAGGAGGACCACGTCTCGATGGGGTGGACCTCGGTGCGCAAGCTGCGCGAGGTCGTCGCCAACGTCCGTGCGGTGCTGGCCGTCGAGATCCTGGCTGCCGCGCAGGCACTCGACTTCCGCCTGCCCCTCGCTGCGCCCGGCCCGGCCAGCAAGGCGGCGCACGACCGGGTGCGCGCCGAGGTCGCGCCGATGGACGTGGACCGTGAGGTCGCGGGCCAGATCGCCGCCGTCGACGGGATGCTCGCCGACGTCGTCGCGGTGGTCGAGGACGCGGTCGGTGCGCTCGACTGAGCCTTTCGCCTGGCTCGGCGGCCGGCTTGCCACCGGCCTGCTGGAGGTCACCTCCGACGTCAGCGCCCTTGACGGTGCGGGCTGGTGGGCTGTCGTGCTGGGCTTCGAGGGGGACGTCACGTGTGCCCGGTTCTCGGACGTACGTCGTGCCGCACCGCCGACAGCGCCCTGGCCGGGGGTGCCGTTGACGGCCTGGTCCTCGAGCTTGAGCCAGCAGGAGTACGTCGACGCGGTCGAGCGGATCCGTGAGGGCATCGCCGCTGGCGACTACTACCAGGTGAACGTGTGCCGGGTACTGTCGGCGCGGCTGCCCGCCGGTGCGCAGCTGACCGGCCTGTCTGGGGTGCTCGCCCGCCGCAACCCCGCCCCGTACGCCGGACTGGTCAGCCTTCCGACGTACGACATCGAGGTGCTCAGCGCGTCACCGGAGCTGTACCTGCGACGCACCGGAAGGGCGGTCGAGTCGGGACCGATCAAGGGGACCGCAGCCACGGCCGCCGGCCTCACCGACAAGGACCGGGCCGAGAACGTGATGATCGTCGACCTGGTGCGCAACGACCTCGGGGTGGTCGCCGAGCCGGGTTCGGTCGAGGTGCCCGCACTGTGCGCCGTCGAGGAGCACCCGGGACTGGTGCACCTCGTCTCGACGGTCCGCGCCACGTTGCGCGCGGACGCCGGGTGGGCCGACCTGATCGCCGCGTCGTTCCCTCCCGGGTCGGTCACCGGCGCCCCCAAGTCCAGCGCGCTGACCGCCATCGCCGCTCTCGAGCCGGTGCCGCGCGGCCCGTACTGTGGCGCGGTGGGATGGGTCGACGCGGACGCGGGAACGGCCGAGCTCGCTGTCGGCATCCGGACGTTCTGGGTCGCCCAGGGTGACCTGCACCTGGGCGTCGGAGCGGGCATCACGTGGGGGTCCGACGGCCCTGCCGAGTGGGCCGAGACGGAGCTCAAGGCGCACCGGCTGCTCGCCGCGGCGGGGGAGCGGTCGTGAAGGCATGGGTGAACGGTGACGTCATCGACGAGGCCGAGGCGCGGGTGTCTGTGTTCGACCACGGCATCACCGTCGGCGACGGGGTGTTCGAGACGGCGAAGGTCGTCGACGGGGTGCCGTTCGCGCTCAGCCGCCACCTGGCGCGCCTCGGCGACTCGGCGCGCGGGCTCGGCCTGCCGGCACCGGCGAGCGACGACGTACGCCGCGCAGTGGAGGAGACCTTTCGGGCCAACACCGCGTCCCTCGATCGGTCCCTGCGGCTGCGGATCACGCTGACCGGTGGGGTCGGCCCGCTGGGCTCCGAC
>JACCUZ010000297.1 GCA_013698395.1 Sporichthyaceae bacterium | reverse complement strand
GCTGAGGGCCTGGGCCGTCCGAACCGAGTCTGCGGACTGCCGGAATGTCACAAGTGCCGCCTCTATCAGTGGCCAGCCCCGGTCGGTATCGCCGCTGTTGACGGCGGCAGCACCGATCCGAAACCGCAGGAATGACGTCTCGTCCTCGTCTCCGAGCGGCTCGATGAGTTCGAGACTGGCGCGGTACAGCACCTCTGCAGATCGGGGGTCGCCCACGATTTCGATGGCACCTCCGAGCGCGCGCAGGCCCCTGGCCCGAAGCAGGGCAGGAGCGGACTGCGCCGCGTCCAGCAGCTTCCGGTGCCATGCGCTCCCCTCGATCGGTTCGCGGATCACCCAGAACTCCTCGAGGGCGACCGTCAGCTCGAGTCCAAGGCCCGGGTCGTTGCCGATGGACCAATCGAGGGCGGCACGCACGTTGTCGAGCTCGCGTTGGGCGAGATCGAGCTCCTCGGGTCGTCGTACCTCGGCTGCCGCTGCATCAGCGTGGGGGGACAGGACCCCTACGAGCCATGTCGCATGCGCCCGGCACACCTGCTCCTGCGCTGGCGACTCGGCCAGCCGTTCGGCGGCGAACTCCCGGATCGTCTCGTGCATCCAGAACCGGTCCGACCCGTCGTCGTCGCTGCGTCGTCGGAGCAGGCTCTTGTCGAGCAGTGCCTCGAGGGTGGCCACGTCAGCTGCGCAGACGGCCTCCGCGCTCGGCAGCGTGCAACCGCCCCGGAACACGGCAAGCCGGTCGAAGAGCGCGCGTTCGCCGTCATCGAGCAGGTCGTACGACCACGCGATCGTGGTTCGTAGGGTCGCGTGCCGGGGGTCGGCGTCGCGGCTGCCCGTCAACAGGTCGAGCCGGGAGCCGATGCGCTCCAGAAGTGCCTCCGGCGAGAGCAGCTTGCTGCGCGCCGCCGCGAGCTCCAGGGCGAGCGGCATCAGGTCGAGGCGGGTGCAGAGCGTCTCCACCGCGGGGCTTTCCCGGACGTCCGGGCGGACAGCCCTCGCCCGGGTGAGGAACAGGGCCACCCCCTCCTCGACTGCGAGCGGCGGAAGGTCGAACTGCGTCTCCGCCCCGATGCGTAGGGCCTCCCGGCTGGTGACGACGAGGCGGAGCGCCGGCGCCGCCGCCGCGAGTCGCGCAACCGTGACGGCCGCGTCCGGGAGCAGCTGCTCGAGGTTATCTAGCACGACGTGCGTCCGCTTCTCGCCGATCCGGGTCGCGACCGCTGACAGGTCGGAGCTGGCGGCCCCCACCGCCGAGGCGATCGAGGGCAGCACCAGAGCAGGGTCGCGCACCGGAGCGAGTGGGACGAAGACCGTGCCGCCGTCTGCGTCCTCGGCTAACCGGCGGGCCAGCTCGATCGCGAAGCGGGTCTTGCCCGTGCCTCCGGGGCCAAGGATCGTGAGCACCTGCGGGTCCCGTTCGAGCACGACACCCACGGCGTCGTAGAGCTCGCGCCCGCGGCCCAGGAACGGCGTCGCCGGGTTGGGCAGGTCGATGCTGCCGGGTGTACGCAGAGGCGGGAAATGCTCGCCCCCGAGCTGGTAGACCGGCACCGCGGCCGGGAAGTCCTTGAGCCGGTGCCGGCCCAGGTCCCTGACCTCGATCATGTCGGGGAGCAGTGCACGGGTGGCGGCGCTGAGCAGCACCTGCCCCCCGTGCGCCAGCGCCCCTATCCGCGCACCCTGGTGGACGGCGTCGCCGACGTACCCGTCGTCGGTGACCGTCGGTGTCCCTGTGTGCAGCCCCATCCGAACCCGAATCTGACCCGGCGCCAGAGCAGCGTTGCCCTCGATGGCTGCACTCGCCGCGCCCTCGGCAGTGGGAAAGGCGACGAAGAAGGCGTCACCCTGGGTGTCGACCTCGACCCCGCCGTACGCCGCGAACGCCCCGCGCAGGACGCGGCGGTGCTCTGCCAGTGCCTGGGCGTACACATCCGGGCCAACCTCATGCAGCAGCCGTGTCGAGCCCTCGATGTCAGTGAACAGCAAGGTCACGGTGCCCGCCGGAAGGGTGCGCATCGGGTGCGAGTATCACCCACGTACGGGCCCGGCTCAGTCAGCTCCGTCATCATGGACCCGGCGCGCACGTAACCGACTAGGAGGACTGATGGTGCAGATGAGGCTGGAGCTGGTGCCTGTGCCTGTCTCCGGCGTGGACGCGGCGAAGGCGTTCTACTTGGACAAGGTCGGCTTCGAGCTGAACGCCGACACAACGGTGGACGTCAATGGCGGGATGCGTGTCGTGCAGCTCACCCCGCCTGGGTCGGGCTGCTCGATCGTCTTCGGCACCGGGATGCCGGAGATCTCGGACATGGCGCCGGGCTCGCAGAAGGCCTTGCACCTCGTCGTGGAGGACATGGACGCAGCGCGCGGCGAGCTTATCGAACGGGGGGTCGACGTGCAGCCGGTCGCGGACGTCGCGGGGGTGCAGTACGCGTACTTCGCTGACCCGGACGGCAACTCGTGGCTGCTCCAGCAGTGGCCGCACTAGCCCGCGAGAACGCGCGTGGATGCAACGGCCCGCCTCGCGCGGGCGACGCTCGAGGAGGCGCACCGCACACTCATCGAGAACCTTCGAGGTGTCTCCCTAGCGGAGGCACTTCAGTCCGCTGGCGGCTACCGATCCATCCTTGGGATCACGAAGCACGTCGCAGGATGGAGCTCGGTGTACTTCTCCTATGCCTTCGAGGCGGAACCAACGCATTGGGAGCACGCAGATTGGCCACACGGCCGGCGTGACCACATCGAGCCCACGATGGAGTACCTCGACATCCTCCTCGCCTGGCTTGAGCGGAGCTACCAACGCTGGGTTGGCGCTGTCGCGCTCGCGGCAGACTTCGATGCGCCGAGGCCCGTTCATTGGGGCGCAGAAACTCCGCTCGCGGACATCGTCGTCATGGTCGCCGCGCACTGGGTCTACCACGCAGGTGAGATCAACGCGATCCTCGCGATCCAGCGCGGTGAGGCCTGGGAGTACGGCGAAGAAGTCGAGGAGAACCACATCTCGACCATCGGCCATCGGGTGCGTCCCTCCTGGATGACCGACCAGCAGGCGGCGCGATACCAGCAACGGAGTGAGTCGCTAGGGCTCGCTAGGGCTCCCGAGTAACGCCGCGTCAGTTGTCCTGACCGCAGCGAGTGCTCAGCCTGGGATGTCGATAGTGCCGTCATCGGCGGCCGGGAAGCCTGGGGCGAACGCCGCCTCCCATAAATGACCGTCGGGTCGGAAGTAGCCGGAGTATCCGCCCCACTCGGCGCGGCTGGCTGGCTTGACCAGCCGCGCGCCAGCCTCGACGGCATGTGCTAGCGCGGCATCGACCTCCTGCTCGTTACCGAAGTTCAGCGCCAGGGTGATCCCCCCGGTACCCCGCTGGGGGATCGGCGGGTATGCCGACGACCGCGGCCAGATCGGCGTAGGCGAGATGCTCATGCGGCGATCATGATGCCCTAGCTGCCTTCCAGCTCGCGCAAGATCACCAGCCTCCCCAGTGGCCCGACCTGAGCCGGCCACAGCAGTTCCACCTCGACGTCATGGTCGACGATCTCGCCATGGCCGAGCTCGCGTCCTTGCGCTGGGAGCACGGCGCCTATCGCAAGGCGACCACGTCTATGCCGACCCTGCTGGTCATCCCTTCTGCCTGATCCAGCGCCCCGATTGGGCCCCACCCATCCATACCGCCGGAGTCTGAGGCGCGGTGCGATACTGCCGACGTGCACCCAGCACTGCAGAAGCTCAACGCTCGTCCGGGGGTTCCTGTCACGGTGCTCGCAGCCCCGCCCGAGGTCGAATCGCTGCTCATGGCATGGGCAGAGGATTCCGACGTACGTCAAGTGCTCGGCGCTGACGAGCAGTTCGTGCTGGGATTCGTCCGCTCGGCGTGCGACGTCGCGGCCCTTGCCCAGTTGGTCGTGCCAGTTCTGGCCTCTGATGCCGTGTTCTGGCTCGCGTACCCGAAGAAGTCCTCCAAGCGGTATCGATCGGACCTGAGCCAGATGCATGGCTGGCAGCCGCTCGGGGACCTCGGCTTTGAGTCAGTGCGGCAGATCTCGATCGACGGCGACTGGTCAGCGCTGCGGTTCCGCCGTGCGGAGCACATAGCTGCCTTGCGACGCCAGTCGTCGATGGCGATGTCTGATCACGGCAAGGAGCGGGTGGCCCAGCGGAGAGCGGAGCACGGTGATCCAGTTCGACATCGAAGACATGAAGGCACCATCTAGCGATATGGCGCGAGGATCGTAGTGGCGGTACGGCGTCAGCCCGCGTGCTGGGTAAGGAAGGCGACGACGTCTGCCGCCAGCGGCTCGGTGCGGCGCAGGACGAAGTCCTTACCGTGACTCGAGCTCCCGGCGATGGCCCGGATGTCCTCGGGTCCGTCATGCAGTGGCTGCAGCTTCGCCGGCACCTCGGCAAACCCCGGGTCACCCTCACCGGCGACGACCATCATCGGCCCGTCGTACCTCTCGACCGCGCGTTCCACGTCCCCGGCGACGAGGTCGAGATCAGGCGGCGACAGGGCCACCACGGCGTCGACAGGCGGCTCGATCGCACCGGCGGCTACCAGACTGCGCGCGCCACCGGCTGACGCACCCACCAGCACGACGTTGGCGGCGCCGCGCGCTCGTTCGCGCGCGACAAGCTGCTTGAGAGCCTTGACGTCGATGCCGGAGTCAGCCGTCCAGGCCACGACTCGGAAGCCTGCCTTGTTCAGGAGGGCCCCCAGGGCAGCAAGGTCGCACGGCGTTCCGCGCGACTGGTGGGACAAGACCGCGACCCGGTCACCCGATCCGCGGACGAGCCCGGTGATCCGTCGACCCCCAGTCCTGACCACGAACTCTCGATCGGCGTCACCTGGGCAGGGCTCCAACCCCTGCGCGGCTGGGGGCAGCGCGTCCTCCGTGTTTGTCGCGTCAGGGCTTGCGGTCGCGCTCGGTGTCGCCGGTCGGTCGTCGGCTTCCCTGTTCGGGACTCCGGTACAGCCCCCGAGCGCCAGCATGAAGGCGACGCCGATGAAGGGGATGCGGTGGTCGGATGGGTTCACGAGAGGCACGGTATGCATGACATGACGCGGGGAGTCAGCGCGGGACAGGATTGTCATGAGCCCAGTGAACACGCGGTAGCGATGGTGGCCCCAGGCAAATCGGCAGGTCGAGTGAGCGCGCCCGGCAGGACTCGAACCTGCGACCAACGGATTAGAAGTCCGTCGCTCTATCCGCTGAGCTACGGGCGCTGGGACACCGTTCACGGTACCGATCAGAGTGGTCCGCTACACCTTCGCCCGCCTAAGCCACGTCCCCAGGCGCGCCGAGCGGCCCAGGAAGCGGTTACCGCGCCGTGAACTAGGCGAGGATTGCGGACGTGGCCGTCGGTGCAGACACCGCCAACCTGCTCGCCGCCCTGGAGGGGCTGGCTCGGCAGGTCGCCGAGCTGCGCCTCCCGCTCGACACACCTGGCACCGACGCCGCGCTCCGGTTGCGCCGTGAGATCGCCGATCAGCTCGATGACTACCTGCTGCCGCGGCTGCGCCGGATCGACGCACCACTGCTGGCCGTCGTTGGGGGTCCCACCGGAGCGGGCAAGTCGACCCTGGTCAACTCCTTGGTCGGTGCGCGGATCAGCGCGGCTGGGGTCTTGCGACCCACCACTCGGTCCGCTGTCCTTGCCTACAACCCCGCGGACGGCGCGTGGTTTGAGCAGCCGCGGATCCTGCCCGGCTTCGAGCGCACGCGAGGCGAGGGACCGCAGGAGCCAGGGACCCTGCACCTCGTCCCCAGCGAACGCATCCCTGCCGGTCTGGCAGTCCTCGACGCACCCGACATCGACTCGGTCGTGACCAGCAACCGGGAGCTTGCTACCCAACTCCTCGCGGCCGCCGACATGTGGTTGTTCGTCACAACGGCTGCGCGCTACGCCGACGCAGTGCCCTGGGAGTTCCTTCGCGCGGCGGTGACCCGCGGGACAGCGATCGCGGTTGTTCTGGACCGGGTTCCGCCGGAAGCGATGGAAGAGGTGCGTGGCCACCTCGCCTCGATGCTGACCGCTCAGGGGCTGGGGGGCGCGCCCCTGTTCGTGGTGCCCGAGACGAGCACCTTCGACGCGCTCCTGCCGCCCGAGGCGGTCGACCCCGTTCGCGCCTGGCTGCACGGGCTGGCCTCCGACGCGCCGCTGCGCGCGACCGTCGTACGGCACACGCTCGACGGCGCGATCGCCTCGCTGGGGCCGCGGGCCTTCCAGCTCGCGGCAGCCGCTGACGCCCAGGCCGAGACGGTTGCCCGGCTGCGCCGCGAGGTGGACACGGCGTACGACGAGGCAGCGTCCGACATCGACGCCGCCAGCGGCGACGGCTCTTTGCTGCGCGGGGAGGTGATGGCCCGATGGCAGGAGTTCGTCGGCACCGGCGAGCTGATGCGTGCCCTGGAGTCGAGGATCGGTCGGGTCCGGGACCGGGTCACCGCGGCGGTCCAAGGCAAGCCCCCGCCGGGAGCTGACCTCGCCGAGGCCCTGGAGTCGGGGGTCGAGTCGCTGGTGCGCTCCGCTGCCGACGACGCCGCCGAACAGGCGGCTATGGCCTGGGCCGCAGAGCCCGCCGGTCGGGCGCTGCTCGCCGGCGACGACCTGCGGCACAGTTCGCCGAGGCTCGTCGAGGACACGGCTCGGGCCGTCCGGGAGTGGCAGGGCTACGTCTTGGATCTGGTCCGTGAACAAGGGCAGGGCAAGCGCCGTACCGCACGCTACCTGGCCTTCGGCGTCAACGGCCTCGGCCTGATGGTGATGATCGTCGTCTTCGCGCACACGGGTGGGCTGGTGGCCGGCGAGGTGGCGGTCGCGGGCGGTGCGTCTGCGCTGAGTCAGAAGATCCTCGAGGCCGTGCTGGGCGACCAGGCGGTGCGTTCGCTCGCCGAGTCGGCGCGTGCTGATCTACGGGTACGGGTGGGGGAGCTGCTCGCCGCCGAGCGCCGTCGTTTCACCGACCGGCTCGACGCCGTCGCGCTTCACGAGGGCGCCGGACCCGCGCTGCGTGCCGCGGTGCAGGACCTCGAGGACGCGCGGAGGTTGGCATGAGACCGCGGTTGCGCGGGCGGCACCGACGTGCGGACCTGCCCTCGATGCTGGAGTCGCTCGACGCCGCCCTGGAGGCCCTCGACGGGCGGGCGGACCCGAGGCTGCTCGACCGCGCGAGGGCGGTGTCGGCCCGCGCAGGTGAACGGTTGCGCCTCTCGGGTGAGCACACCGTTGTCGCTCTGGCGGGGTCTACGGGCAGCGGCAAGTCCTCGCTGTTCAACTCCATAGTGGGGAGGGAAGAGTCACCTGTCGGCGTACGACGGCCGACAACTTCCAAGGCGTACGCAAGCGTGTGGGGATCCGACGGCGCAGCCCCGCTCGTCCAGTGGCTGGGCGTTCCCCGTCGGCAGACAACGTGGAGCTATGGCTCGGGCGACGCATGGGGCCGGGACCTCGGCGGATCGAGCGCGCCCGATGATGAGCTCGGCGGTCTGGTGCTGCTTGACCTGCCTGACCATGACTCGACGGCGCTGGAGCACCAGCACGAGGTCGACCGTCTGGTGGAGATGGTTGACTTGCTGGTTTGGGTGGTCGACCCACAGAAGTACGCCGACCAGATACTGCACGAGCGGTATCTACGACGACTGGCCGGGCACTCCGCGGTGATGGTCGTTGTGCTGAACCAGGTCGACACGGTCAACCCGTTCGCTGCGGCCGAGTGCGCCGACGACCTGCGCCGCCTACTGGACGAGGACGGCCTACGCCGGTCGCCCGTACTCACCACCTCGGTGCGCACGGGAGCGGGCCTGCCGGCGCTACGCGAGCTCCTCGTTGAGGCGGTGTCGCGACGCCGAGCACGCAACGACCGGCTGGTTGCCGACATCGAGAGTGTCGTGGACTCCCTCGCTTCCTGCGTCGCGGTCGTCGAGCCGGCCCCCCTCGGTTCGGCTGAGCGAAACCACCTGGTGTCGGCGTTGGCCTCTGCGGCCGGCGTCCCGGTCATCGGTGCCGCGGTCGAGCAGTCGTGGCAGTCCAGGGCCGCCGCGTCGCTGGGATGGCCGCCGACCCGGTGGGTGCGCCGGTTCCGCCCTGACCCGCTCCGCCGGTTGCACCTGCGATCAGGCGCCCGGCGGGAGGTGCGCAACATGGTGCGCTCCTCGGTCCCCGAGCCGACACCGGTCCAGCGCGCACAAGTAGACAACGCCCTGCGCCGGGTCAGTGACCGGGCCGCGGAAGGGCTACCCGATCCGTGGCAGCGCTCCGTGCGCCAAGCAGCGCAGGGCCGGACCAGCGACGTGCGCGACGCGCTCGACCGGGCGGTCGTGAGCACCGACCTTGGTGTTGACCGGGTGCCGGTGTGGTGGCGCGCTGCAGGTGCGCTGCAGTGGCTCCTCGCGGTGACGGCGGTGGTCGGCGGCTTGTGGCTGCTTGTGCTGGCGTTCGGCAGCTACCTGCGGCTGCCCGACCCGCCGACGCCGGACGTGGTGGGAATCGCGCTGCCCACACTCCTGCTTGCGGGTGGCCTGCTCCTCGGCCTGCTGCTCGCGATGGTAGGGCGCTCGGTGGCCAAGGCGGGGGCACGGGTGCGGAGGCGCCGTGCTGAGTCACGACTGCGGAAAGCCATCGAGGAGGTGGCTGACTCGCTCATGCTCAAACCAGTCGAGGAGGAGATCCAACGCCACCACCAGGCGCGTGAGGCGTTGGAGCGAGCGGGCACCGGCGCGCGCTGAAACGCCATCATCCACAGCCGCGTGGATGTCGCGCGCCGTCCCCAGATCGGTCCCGAAGGATGGTGCGACTGGTCAGCGTCCCGCATGGTCGGTGCGTGAGCGACCCGACGGTCGCGCCGGACGACAGGGGAGGCAGCAGTGAAGGAGACGACGATCACGGTTGTGGGCAACGTGGCCAAGGAGCCGAGTTTGCGGGTGACTGCCAACGGAACGCGCTTGGTGTCCTTCCGATTGGCGTCAACCGAGCGCCGGTACGACCGGTCGCTCAACGGCTGGCGCGACGGGGACACGGTGTTCTGGTCGGTCACGTGCTGGCGCAACACCGGTGACAACGTGCTGGACAGCATCAAGATGGGCGAGCCGGTGTTCGTCCACGGGAGGCTGCGCATCCGCGGCTTCGATAACAAGGAGGGCGTGCGCATCACGACGAACGAGGTCGAGGCCTACGCCGTCGGCCACGACCTGACGTGGGGGGTGAGCCGTTTCACCAAGGCCAGCGTCGTGGCCGGGCAGCACGACTTCGAGCCCGAGGACGACGACAACGAGGAACAGGCCAGCACATTGGTCCGGCAGGAGACCGGCGCCGTCGGGGATCCTCGGGACCTGTCGCCCACCGCGGCGTAGCCATGGGATGGTCGCGCTGAGCGGTTCGGGAACCCCGAGCCTTCCTGCGGTGTAGACACGGCACGCGTGGAAGGAGACGGGAGCCCGATCAGCTGCAGCGACGATCTCGCAGTCCTGGCCCGGGTGCGCGCAGGTGACCGCGACGCGTACGCGGAGCTGGTTCGTCGCTACGCACCGGTGGCGCTGCGCACGGCGGCCCTGCTCGGCGCCGGACCAGACGCGGAGGACGTCGTTCAGGAGGCGTTCGTCAAGGCCTACTCGGCGCTCGGCCGGTTCCGCGAGGGGGCGGCGTTCCGGCCGTGGCTGTTGCAGATCGTCACGAACGAGACCCGCAACCTGCACCGGAGCGCTGGGCGAAGAGCGGCGCGCGAAAAGTCGGCGTGGGAGGGGACCGAGCCGCTGTTGAGGATGGCGGAGGAGGAGGACCCGGCTGCTGCGGTGCTCTCAGGGGAGCGGCGTACCCAACTGGTTCGCGGGCTGTCGCGACTGTCCGAGGTCCATCGCCAGGTCGTGGTCTGCCGCTACCTGCTGGACCTCGACGAGGCCGACACGGCAACGGTGCTTGCGTTGCCGCGTGGCACGGTGAAGTCCCGGCTCCATCGCGCGCTCAGGGAGCTGTCGTCGGAGCTCGCGCGCCTGGACTCGGTCTCCGGTAGCGGACACGAGGCCGGTAAGAGGGAGGTGGGCCGTGGCACCTGACCGGGATTACGACGCCCTCGTCGCTGATCTTGCGGCCCTCGGCCGCGAGCTTCCTTCTCAGCGGGAGTCAGCTACGCGCGTGAGCGTCGCGGTGATGGCGCGGATCTCAGATTCGGAGCCGGTGACGGCCAGCCGGCCGCGGCTCCTGGGTCGCACTGCCCAGGTGGTCGCCCGGCGCCGACGCGTTGTCGTCGTGGTGACGGCGGTCGTGCTGGCAGCGCTCGGCACGCCGCCGGTCCGGGCAGCGGTGGCTGACTGGTTCAGTTTCGCGGGCGTCGGCGTCCGCCTCGGCTCGACCCCGAGCCCCTCCGTGGGCTCGCCGCCACCAACGGTTGCTGCGGGGTTGTCTCTGGAGGCGGCGAGAAGGCTGGTTGCCTTCGAGCCCCTCGTCCCGACCACGCTCGGGGCTCCCGAAGGCGTTGCGGTCTCGAGCGACCGCAGGCTGTTGTCGATGAGCTGGACCGATACCCGCTACGGGCTCGTGCGCCTGGACGAGTTCGAGGGCCGGCTGGACTATGTGTTCGCCAAGACTGCGCCCGACGTCGAGTTCACGTCGGTGAACGGGTCGTTCGCCCTGTGGTTCGACCGGCCGCACGAGGTCGTCGTACTTGACGCTGACGGGACTCGCCGCACCGAGACCGCGCGCCTCGCGGGACACACCCTGATCTGGGAGCACGGGGAGTCAACGCTTCGCATCGAAGGAGACCTCACCCTCGCGCAGGCAAGACAGGTCGCCGGCTCGGCCGCGACGATTCCCTGAACCCGGAACCTGAACAGGCGCTGCGGTGTACCAAGGCCACCGTCACCGGAGGAGACCTCATGCGCCGATCCTGCGCCTCCCTCGCTGCACTCGCGATCACGCTGATGTCGTTGCTCGCTGCGGGACCGGCCTGGGCAGGTGGCCCCACGAGCGTGCTGCTGGTCCTGCCCGGCACCGGTCAGACCGCGTCCCTCTACACCGGCGACCCCGACTACGAGGCCCTGGCCGACCTCGTCGGCGCGTTCGAGCCCAGCGGAGCCGCTGGGACGGTGGACCCGTCCGGCACCAGCCACGACTCCGGGCCCGCTGTGACGTTGACGTGGTTGATCCATGACGTCACGGTCTGGCGAGTCGACCGGGTCTACTTCGACGCGGACGGCGGACCCTGGATCTCAACCCAGACAGCCACCGGGGAGTCGAGCAGCCTCTGGGACAGCCCGGTCGCCTGGCACACCGCCGTACGCGGAAAGGCACTCGCCGCCCTGCTGGACCGACTTGGAGTCGGCCGAGCCGCCCCCACGCCGGCGGCGGCTGCCGTCGCTGAGCAGTCGCTCCCGCTGACCGGCCAGCGGGCAGGAACCGGGACCTCCAGACCGGTCTGGTGGGTCTCGGGGCTCAGTGGCCTGGCCGTCGGCGTCGTGCTGACCATGATCGGGATGCGGCTCTCGGCCAGCTCCAGGACTGGGGGAGACCCAGCTCACGGGGCGGTATCCGGCGGTATCGGCGTGGTCCCGCGCCACTCCAGCTCCGCTATGAACATTCCCCGGTAGATGACGGCTTCGTCCCAGCCGTGGAAGGCGAGGTACGTCTTCCCTGCCGGGTCGGAGATGACGTCCTGGCCCCCCGGTCCGGTGATGCTGGTGCTCTCCGTGGTGAGGAACGGCTGGTCCGCCTTGACGTACGGCCCGCGCAGCCGCTCGGCGACCGCGTAGCCGGTGGAATACCGCCCGTCGCCGTAGAAGTTGGCGGAGTAGAACAGGACGTAGGCCGAGCCGCGGCGCACCAGCGTGGGCGCCTCGACCAGCTCGCCCTCCCAGGCCTGGTCCTGCCTGATCAACCGATGGGCCTTGCCGGTCGTGCGTAGGCCGTCGGCGGACATGCGCTGCAGGTGCACCCAGGTCGGTTTTCCACAACAGTTTCCGTCGTTCTTCCACAGCAGGTACCGGGTCCCGTCTTGCTCCACGTACGTGGCGGCGTCGATCGCGCCGCCCCTACGGATGGGGCAGATGAGGGAGTCCTCCCCGACGGGCCTGAACGGACCCGTCGGGGAGCCGCTACGCGCCACGCCGATGCACTGCCGGGCGCTGTCGATGTCCCACGCCGTCAGGTACATCACGTAACCGTCTGCGACCGCCGCGACGTCAGGCGCCCAGGTCCGACCGTTCGTGGCCCAGTCGGGCAGCTTGGGCAGCGCGTCCTGTTCCGCGACGCGCCAGGTCTTCAGGTCGGTCGAGGTGGCCAACTGCACGTTGCTGCTGCCGTCCCTGCGTTGGGTGGCGTAGGCGTAGTAGGTGCCGTCGACGTGGAGCACGTCAGGGTCGGCGAAGTCCTGGTCGATGACCGGCGTCGGTACGGCCGGTGCCCCACTCTCGGGTTCGCCACCGGATCGGCCCTTGGCGGACTCTGCGCCGACGCACCCCACCAGCGTCAGGATCAGAAGCAGGACGATTGGAAGCTGTACTCCGTCGTGGTGTGGCCGCACGGCGGAAAGGTACCCAGGGCGCTTCGGTTGGACCCCGCAGGGGACCTCGTCCGGCAGGGGGGCGACGACGTACCGCCTAGGGTGGTCGAATGGCGGAGTTCATCTACACGATGCGCAAGGCGCGCAAGGCGCACGGCGACAAGGTCATCCTCGATGACGTCACCCTGGCGTTCTATCCGGGGGCGAAGATCGGCGTTCTTGGGCCCAACGGCGCCGGCAAGTCCACCGTCCTCAGAATCATGGCTGGGCTGGACCACGCGTCCAACGGCGACGCGATGCTCTCGCCGGGCTACTCCGTCGGCATCCTCGAGCAGGAGCCCCGGCTCGACGAGTCGAAGGACGTCCTCGGGAACGTGGAAGAGGGCATGGGCGCCATCAAGTCCAAGGTGGACCGGTTCAACGAGATCGCCGAGCTGATGGCTACCGACTACAGCGACGAGCTGATGACCGAGATGGGCAAGTTGCAGGAGGACATCGACCACGCGGACGCGTGGGACCTGGACTCGCAGCTCGAGCAGGCCATGGACGCCTTGCGCTGCCCACCGCCGGACGCGGACGTCTCCGTGCTCTCGGGTGGCGAGCGGAGGCGGGTCGCGCTCTGCCGGCTGCTGCTCAGCCAGCCGGACCTGCTCCTGCTCGACGAGCCCACCAACCACCTCGACGCGGAGAGCGTGCAGTGGCTGGAGAGCCACCTCGAGAAGTACGCCGGCACCGTCGTCGCGGTCACCCACGACCGTTACTTCCTCGACAACGTGGCCCAGTGGATCCTCGAGCTCGACCGCGGTCGCGCCTATCCGTACGAGGGCAACTACTCGACCTACCTGGAGACCAAGCAGGCCCGGCTCAAGGTGGAGGGTCAGAAGGACGCGAAGCGGGCCAAACGGCTCAAGGACGAGCTGGACTGGGTGCGGTCTAACGCCAAGGGCCGGCAGGCGAAGAGCAAGGCCAGGCTCGAGCGGTACGAGGAGATGGCGGCCGAGGCCGAGAAGACCCGGAAGCTGGACTTCGAGGAGATCCAGATCCCGCCGGGGCCACGGTTGGGCAACGTGGTGGTCGAGACCGAGAAGCTGTCCAAGGGCTTCGGGGACCGACTGCTCATCGACGAGCTGTCCTTCTCCCTGCCGCGCAACGGCATCGTTGGCGTCATCGGTCCCAACGGGGCCGGCAAGACCACGCTGTTCAAGATGCTCATCGGCGAGGAGGAGGCCGACTCGGGGGTCATCAAGGTCGGCGAGACGGTGCGCATCTCCTACGTCGACCAGAGCCGCGGCCGGCTCGACCCCAAGAAGTCGCTCTGGGAGGTCGTCTCCGACGGTCTGGACCACATCAAGGTCGGCCAGGTGGAGATGCCGTCGCGGGCCTACGTCTCGGCGTTCGGCTTCAAGGGACCCGACCAGCAGAAGCCGGCGGGCGTCCTGTCCGGCGGGGAGCGCAACCGGCTGAACCTCGCGCTGACCCTCAAGCAGGGCGGCAACCTGCTGCTGCTCGACGAGCCCACGAACGACCTGGACGTGGAAACGTTGTCGTCGCTGGAGAACGCGCTTCTGGACTTCCCCGGCTGCGCCGTCGTCGTGTCCCACGACCGGTGGTTCCTCGACCGGGTCGCGACCCACATCCTCGCCTACGAGGGTGACTCGCAGTGGTTCTGGTTCGAGGGCAACTTCGAGTCCTACGAGAAGAACAAGGTGGAGCGGCTCGGCCCCGACGCGGCGCGCCCGCACCGGGCCACCTACCGCAAGCTCACCCGCGGCTGACGCCTGTTCCCTGACAGGTTGAGGACATGACCCGGCACACGTTCCGCTGCCCGATGCGCTGGTCCGACATGGACGCCTACGGTCACGTGAACAACGTCGTCTTCCTGACCTACCTCGAGGAGGCGCGGGTGGACATGCTGTTCCGCATGGGCGCCGAGCTGGGCGCGAAGGCCCTGTCCGAGGGAGTTCTCGTCGCACGCCACCAGATCAGCTATCGGCAGCCGCTCGTCTTCCACTCGCGTGGGGTCGACATCGAGATGTGGGTCGGCGCGATCAAGGGTGCGTCGTTCGAGATGCGCTACGAGGTCCGTGACGAGAGCACGGTTTTCGCCGACGCCGCCTCCGTGCTCGTGACGTTCGACCTGGAGGCGGGCCGGCCGCGCAGGGTCAGCGACGAAGAACGACGGTTCCTGGTGAAGTACCTGGAGCCGGTGCAGTCCTGAGCCTCTCCCCATTCTCGTTGCGCGCTGTCTCGCCCGCGGCCGGCTTCGCCGTGGGGTTCGCCGTCCTGACGGCCGCGGTCATGCTGAACGGGACGGTGCCGGGCGAGAGGAGCCTGCTCCGCCAGGTCGTCCTCGAGCGAGAGAACCCGATGTGGCATGGGTGGCAGGCTCTCTCCGACGCTACGGGCACCATCCCCATGTTGGTCGTCCTCGTGGTGGGCTCGGCGGTCCTGCTCGCGGCTCGTCGTCGAGAGGCGGCAACTCTGCTCGTGGTGGGCGTCCTGGTGGTGGCCGTTGTCAACCCTTTGCTCAAGACGGCGGTGGACCGCGAGCGTCCGGGACTCGTGGAAATCGCCGGCGAGGTATCGGCGGGTTCCTATCCCAGTGGGCATGCCGCGGTGAGTGCCGCTCTGGTCGGCGCGGCGGTCCTCGCGATCGGGAGACGGCTGGCCACCGGTGGCCGTCGAATCGTCATCGCCGTGGCGTCGGTGGTGCTGCTTCTGATCGCAGCGGGCCAGCTCGCTCTCGGGCGGCACTACCCCAGCGACATGCTCGCCGGGTGGCTCGTCGCGGGCTTCTGGCTGGCGGTTCTCAACACCCTCCAGGGGGCACGTGCCCGGCGTGGTCAACGGCGTGGCGGAGGGCGCGGTGCCTGACGTCACCGCCGCGCAGTCGTGGTCTCCTGCCGGTCCGGAGCGCCACGGCGCTGCTCTGGGATGGCGGCGTGCGGCTCCACCCGCAGAGGCCGGGCCGCCCAGGACGGCAGCCACCAGTTCCACCGCCCGAACAGCGACACGAGCGCTGGCACCATGAGCGCTCGGACAATGGTGGCGTCGAGCAGGATGCCCACACCGAGTGCTGTCGCGAAGACCTTGATGTCGGTGCCCGGCGACGACGCCAGCGCAAGGAACGCCAGGAAGAGGATCATCGCTGCCCCGGTCACCAGCCGTCCTGTCCGAGCCAGCCCGGTGACGACGGCATCGTCGGTGTCACCGCTCTTGTCGTACTCCTCGCGCATCCGAGCCAGGATGAAGACCTCGTAGTCCATGGACAGGCCGAAGAGGAACGCGAAGATCAGCACCGGCAGCCAGAAGGTCACCGCACCGGTCGGCTCGATACCGAAGATCTGCTCCGAGCCGTAGCCCTCCTGCCAGAAGAGGACGGTCGCGCCGAACGTCGCCGCAACCGAGATGACGTTGAGCAGGACCGCCTTGACGGGCAGCAGGATCGACCGGAAGGTCCGCACCAGCAGCAGGAACGTGACCAGCGCGATCAGGCCCAACGAGTACGGGAACTTCTTGTACACGGCGTTGATGTAGTCAAGGACAGTCGCACCGACACCGGCGATGCCGACCACGCCTGGGATATCGGCCACCGCGTCATCGACCCGTTGCACGACCTCGGCCTTCGTGGAGT
>JACCUZ010000286.1 GCA_013698395.1 Sporichthyaceae bacterium | reverse complement strand
GTGCGTGGCCTCGATGTCGCTGTCGCCGCGGCCGGCACGCCAGACCCGCCGGCTCGCCAGCTCTTTCCGTCGGTTTCTTGACTGATTCCAGATTAGGTCTAGGGTCGGAGTCGATGGCAGAACCCCTCGCGACCTCCGTCGCCGCCGCGGCCACCCTTCGCGCGGCGGGTCTGCGGGTGACCCGTCCCCGACTCGCGGTCATCGCGGCTCTCGCAGAGCACCCGCACGCGCCGGTGGAGCCGCTCGTGCAGGCCGTGCGCACCCGGATCGGGACGGTCTCCGTGCAGGCCGTCTACGACGTGCTGCGCACCCTCGGCAGCGCGGGACTGGTCCGGCGGATCGACCTCGCCGGCGCCCCGTCCCGCTACGAGCTGCGCGTCGGCGACAACCATCACCACGTCGTGTGCCGCCAGTGCGGTACCACCGTCGACGTCGACTGTGCGGTCGGCGAAGCGCCGTGCCTCGACCCCGCCGACGCCGCCGGTTTCGTGGTCGACGAGGCGGAGGTGACCTACTGGGGCACCTGCCCCGCCTGCCAGGTGTCGGCGACCACGACCATCACCCCCACCCCCGCCAGCAAGGACGAAGGAGCGCCATGACCAGCCGTCCCGACGACCAGTCCCGCGACCGGACCGCCGGCCACCTGACCACCCGTCAGGGCCACCCGGTCTACGACAACCAGAACCAGCGGACGGTCGGCGCGCGCGGGCCGGCCACTTTGGAGAACTACCACTTCCTGGAGAAGATCAGCCACTTCGACCGCGAGCGGATCCCGGAACGCGTGGTCCACGCGCGCGGTTTCGTGGCCTTCGGCGAGTTCGAGGCGACCGGCCAGTGGGGGGACGAGCCGATCGCCGCGTACACCAGGGCGAAGCCGTTCCAGGAGGCCGGCAAGAAGACCGAGGTCGCGATCCGGTTCTCGACCGTCATCGGCGGTCGCGACTCCTCCGAGGCCGCCCGTGACCCGCGGGGCTTCGCGGTGAAGTTCTACACCGAGGACGGCAACTGGGACCTCGTCGGCAACAACCTCGGCGTCTTCTTCGTCCGGGACGCGATCAAGTTCCCCGACGTCATCCACTCGCTAAAGCCGGACCCGATCACCTTCCGCCAGGAGCCGGCGCGGATCTTCGACTTCATGTCGCAGACGCCGGAGTCGATGCACATGTTGGTCAACCTGTTCAGCCCCCGCGGCATCCCGGCTGACTACCGCCACATGCAGGGCTTCGGGGTCAACACGTACAAGTGGGTCAACGCCGAAGGCGTCACCCACCTGGTGAAGTACCACTGGATGCCCAAGCAGGGGGTGCGGAGCCTCACCGAGGCCGACGCTTCCGCGATCCAGGCCGGTGACCTGGGCCACGCGTCGAAGGATCTTCACGAGGCGATCGAGCGCGGCGACTACCCGCAGTGGGACCTCCTCGTCCAGGTGATGACCGACGAGGACCACCCCGAGCTGGACTTCGACCCGCTGGACGACACCAAGGTGTGGCCGGAGAACGACTTCCCGCCGCGCAAGGTCGGGACGATGACGCTCAACCGCAACGTCAGCAACTTCTTCGCGGAGAACGAGCAGATCGCGTTCGGCACGGGCGTGCTCATCGACGGCCTGGACTTCTCCGACGACAAGATGCTGGTCGGGCGGACGTTCTCCTACTCCGACACCCAGCGCCACCGCGTCGGGCCGAACTACCTGCAGCTGCCGGTCAACAACCCCAAGAACGCCCCGGCGTCGACGAACCAGCGCGACGGTCAGATGACCTTCTTCGTCGACGGTACAGGCGAGAACCCGCACGTCAACTACGAGCCTTCGACCACCGGCGGCCTGGCCGAGGCACCCAAGCCGGCCCACGACGAGCAGGGCCCGGTGTACCACGCCCGGCTCACCCGCAAGCGGCTGCCGCTGACCAACGACTACCTGCAGGCTGGGCAGCGGTTCCTGCTCATGGAGCAGTGGGAGCAGGACGACCTGGTCAACAACTTCGTCACGCTGATCGGCCAGGCCGCTCGTGAGGTGCAGGAGCGGATGGTCTGGCACCTCTTCATGTGTGAGGACGAGCTGGGTCGTCGGGTCGGGGAGGGACTCGGGATCTCGGCTGACGACGTACGCCACCTCGAGCCGCTGGCGACCCAGACCCTCACCGACGAGGAGAAGGAGCGGGCCAGCAACCTCGGCAAGAACGGCCCCCGCGACGTCGAGGGGCTGACCATGACCCACTGCGTGCCGAACGAACGCGTGGTCGTCGCCGCCGACTAGCGCCGCCCACTTTTACTCGTACGAGGGGCTGGTAGCCTGTCCGGGATCCACCCAGGTGCCAGCTGTGGCCTGGGTGCGCAAGTGGAGGTCACCTCCCACCCGCACCGACCAGCATGAAGGGTCGTCGGGTCCCGGTCCGGTCGGCCCGCCGCGAGGCAGGTCGGCGCGGTTGCGGCGCATCCTCGGGATGCGCCGGAGCCGGCTGGGTGTTGTGGCTTCCGTGAGCTTCGGGCACGGGAGCCTTTTCCGTGTCCGGGGTCAGAACGGTCAGATTCCCGTACCAAGGAGGCCCCATCAGCACTGAGCCCAGGATCAACGACCGGATCCGCGTCAACGAGGTACGCCTCGTCGGCCCCAACGGTGAGCAGGTCGGCATCGTCGCCATCGGTGACGCGCTGCGGCTGGCCCAGGAGTCCGACCTCGACCTCGTCGAGGTCGCCCCGATGGCCCGCCCACCGGTCGCCAAGCTCATGGACTTCGGCAAGTTCAAGTACGAGACGGCGCAGAAGGCCCGCGAGTCGCGCAAGAACCAGGTCAACACGGTCATCAAGGAGATGAAGCTCCGGCCGAAGATCGACCCGCACGACTACGAGACCAAGAAGGGTCACGTCGTCCGGTTCCTCAAGCAGGGTGACAAGGTCAAGATCACGATCATGTTCCGTGGCCGCGAGCAGTCCCGCCCCGAGCTGGGGTTCCGGCTGCTGCAGCGACTGGCGGGGGACGTGCAGGAGCTGGGGTTCGTCGAGTCGGCGCCCAAGCAGGACGGCCGAAACATGATCATGGTGCTCGGACCGGTCAAGAAGAAGGCCGAGGCCCGGGCTGAGCGGGCCGCCGACAAGGCGCGCCGCCACGAGGCCGCAAACCCTGCCGACACCGAGCCGGCAAACCCTGCCGACACCGAGCCGGGAAACCCTGCCGCCCCCTCCGACGAGGCCACCATCGTGGGCGACGACGAGGCTGGCGTCGTCGTGGCCGAGACGCCCGCGCCAAGCCGGGTACCCCGCCCGGCGCCCGCCCGCGCCCCCGGTCAGCCCGTGGGCTGACCACCCGCACGACCCGCGACCGATCGACCGACCGATGGACACCACGAGGAGAGCCGGCGACATGCCGAAGAACAAGACGCACAGCGGAACGAAGAAGCGCTTCCGCCTGACCGGCTCCGGCAAGGTGATGCGCGAGCAGGCCAACCGCCGCCACCTCCTCGAGGGCAAGCCCTCCAAGCGCACCCGCGCCCTGGCCCTGGACGTCGAGACGTCCAGCGCGGACGTCAAGAAGGTCAAGCGCCTCCTCGGCAAGTAAGGACCCCCGGTAGTCCGGCCCACCAGCTGTTTTCCTGACAAGGAGTTCCACACGTGGCACGCGTGAAGCGGGCAGTCAACGCCCACAAGAAGCGCCGGGTCGTCCTCGAGCGGGCGAGCGGCTACCGCGGTCAGCGGTCGCGGCTCTACCGCAAGGCCAAGGAGCAGGTCACCCACTCCATGGTCTACGCCTACCGCGACCGCAAGAAGCGCAAGGGCGACTTCCGCCAGCTGTGGATCCAGCGGATCAACGCGGCGGCCCGCCAGGACGGCATGACCTACAACCGCTTCATCCAGGGTCTCAAGGCGGCCGGGGTCGAGGTCGACCGCAAGATCCTCGCCGACCTCGCGGTCAACGACCCGGCCGCGTTCAGCGCCCTGGTCGGGGTGGCGAGAGCCGCGGCACCGAGCGCGGTCAAGGACGACACCGCCGCATAGGGTGGCCATCGGCGCGCCCGGCACCGAGATCACCAGCCTCCGCTCCTCGCGGGTCCAGGCGGCCCGCCGGCTCGCCAAACGCGCGTTCCGGGCGCGCGAGGGCCGCTTCCTCGCCGAAGGCCCGCAGGCCGTACGCGAGGCGCTGGCCCGGCCCGGAACGGTCCTCGAGGTGTTCACCACCCGCGAGGCGAGCTCGCGCCACCGGGACCTGGTGGCAGCCGCGACGGCGGCGGGTGCCGCCGTTCACTTGGTCAGTGGCCAGGTGATGGCCGCCATGGCTCAGACCGTCACCCCGCAGGGGCTGCTCGCGATCTGCGCAACCCTCGACCAGCCGCTGTCGACCGTGCTTGCCGCCCGCCCCCAGCTCGTCGCCGCGCTCGCCCATGCCCGCGACCCCGGCAACGCCGGCACCGTCATCCGCACAGCCGACGCCGCAGGCGCCGATGCCGTCCTGCTGACCGGTGACAGCGTCGACCCCTACAACGGCAAGTGTGTGCGGGCGTCCGCCGGCAGTCTCTTCCACCTTCCGGTCAGCGTCGGCGGTGACGTCGCCATTGACCTCCCGGAACTGCGAGCTGCGGGACTGACAATCCTGGCCGCCGACGGCCACGGCGAGCTCAACCTGGACCGCGCGACCGACCAAGGCCTGCTCGACGGGCCTACTGCGTGGGTCTTCGGCAACGAGGCCTGGGGGTTGCCGGAAGCCACCCGCTCGCTGTCCGACCACGTGGTCGCGGTCCCCATCTACGGCCGCGCCGAGAGCCTCAACCTGGCCACGGCTGCAGCGGTATGCCTCTACGCATCTGCCCGCGCGCAGCGTCGGGCGGCTGTCGCCCATGATCGGTAGGCTCCGGGCTCGTGACAACAGGCCCGGCAGCCGAGGACTCGGCGCCGGCTCCCGACGCAGCGGCCGTGTCCGGAGACCTGTCCGGTCCCGGCGACCTGCCCGCGTACGACGACCTGCCGGACGGGCTCGTCGTGGCCGATCACGCGCGTCGGGTCATCGTGTTCAACCGGGCCGCGCAGCGCATCACCGGACTGAGCTCCGCCTCGGCGCTGGGCAAGGACCTCGATGACGCGCTGCCGCTGGAGGGGCTCGACGGCAGGCTGTGGTGGCCGTGCGCGCGTCCGTACGACGGGCTGTCGACCGTCACCGGTCACCCCGAGCGCAACCTGCTGCTGCCGGGCGGGCATGAGGTGCTGGTGACCGCGCGCTACGTGCGCGCCGAACCGCGCGGCGTCGTGCAGCGGGTGGTGGTCGGGCTTCGGGACACCCGCCACCGGGCCCGCGAGGAGCTCAGCCGCGCCGAGCTGGTGTCCACCGTCGCCCACGAGCTGCGGTCGCCACTGACCAGCGTCAAGGGATTCACCGCCACCCTGCTCGCCAAGTGGGACCGGTTCAACGACGACCAGAAGCGCCTCATGCTCGAGACCGTCAACGCCGACGCGGACCGGGTCACCCGGCTGATCACCGAGCTGCTCGACATCGCCCGCATCGACTCCGGGCGGCTCGCCGTGCGTCGTCAGATAGTGGACCTGCCACGTGTCGTGGCTCGCCACGTCGCCGCCATGGTGGCGGCGGGGGAGACGGAGCACCGGTTCGACGTCCAGCTCCACGACGGCATCCCCGAGATGTGGGTCGATGCCGACAAGCTCGACCAGGTCCTGGGCAACCTGCTGGAAAATGCGGTGCGCCACGGGAGTGGAAAGGTCACCATCGTGGCCGAGCCCGAGGGAGACGGAGCGGCGGTGACCGTGATGGACGAGGGTGAGGGCATCCCCGACGAGCAGCGCGACCGCGTGTTCACCCGGTTCTGGAGGTCAGGCCGCCGAGGCGGCACCGGGCTGGGCCTCTACATCGTGCGCGGCCTGGTCGAGGCGCACGGCGGCCACATCGAGGTCGGCCAGGCGCCCGGTGGCGGCGCGCGGTTCCGGTTCGTGCTGCCCGCCGCCGCCCCCGACTTCGCCGACTGACCACGCTTAGATGTCCGCACCCAACAAGTCCTACGACCCCGTGCAGGTGACCCCCTTGAACGCCGACGAGGTCGAGCGTGCGCGCGACGGCGCCCTGCAAGCGATAGCCGGGGCCTCCGACCTCGATGCCCTGAAGCAGGTCCGCCTCGACCACGCCGGGGACCGGTCGGCGCTCGCGCTGGCCAACCGCGAGATCGGTGCGCTGCCCCCTGCTGCCAAGGCCGACGCCGGCAAGCGTGTCGGTGCGGCCCGGCGTACGGTCAATGAGGCGCTCGCGGCGCGCCAGGAGGCACTCGAGGAGGAGCGCGACGAGCGGGTCCTGGTCGACGAGGCCGTCGACGTCACGCTGCCCGGGGACCGCGTCGTCCCAGGAGCCCGCCACCCCTTGAGCACCCTCGCCGAACGGGTCGCCGACCTGTTCGTGGCGATGGGCTACGAGTGGTCCGAGGGCCCTGAGGTCGAGGCCGAGTGGTTCAACTTCGACGCGCTCAACATCGGTC
>JACCUZ010000275.1 GCA_013698395.1 Sporichthyaceae bacterium | reverse complement strand
GTGCGTGGTGAGCACGACGGTGACGCCGTCGTCGCGCAGCGCCTCGACCAGCTCCCAGGTCGCTCGCCGGGCCTGCGGGTCGAGGCCGGCGGTCGGCTCGTCGAGGAACACCAGCTCGGGGTGGCCGACGACGGCGAGAGCGAGAGAGAGCCGCTGCTGCTGGCCGCCGGACAGCCGGCGGTACGGGGTGCGGCCCGAGGAGGCCAGGCCGAGGCGCTCGGCCAGCTCGTCCACATCGAGGGGATGGGCGTGCAGCGCGGCGATGTGGCGAAGCATCTCCAGGGCAGGGATGCCGGGGTAGACGCCGCCGGACTGCAGCATGACCCCGACCCGGGGGCGCAGGGCGCGAGCCTGGTGCCACGGGTCCAGGCCCAGGACACGTACGGTGCCGGAGTCCGGCCGGCGATATCCCTCGCACGCCTCGACCAAGGTCGTCTTGCCGGCCCCGTTGGGACCCAGCACGGCGGTGATCAGGCCGGTGCCGACGGTGGCGGTGAGCCCGTCGAGCGCGGCCGTGCCGGCATAGGTCTTGACCAGGTCCACGACCTCGACGGCGGGAGTGCTGGGCACGGCCGGAGTCTACGGAGCGGGCGTGTGAGGCAGCCCACGCCTCGGGGGCCATGTTTGCGAACGACCCCGAATAACGCGACACTGGTGTTGTGAAAAGTGCCGTGGCGGTGGTTGGGGTCGATCGGACCCGCGATCGTGTCGCGCGGGTGATCCTCGAGAGTGGTCCCACGACCGCTGCCGTGCTGGCGGAGACCCTCGGGCTGACCCCTGCGGCCGTGCGTCGTCATCTCGACGCCCTGCTTGGCGATGGGCTGATCGAGGACCGGGCGCCGCGGGCCGGCGTCGTCCGTGGGCGCGGCAGGCCCGCGCGGCTCTTCGCGATGACCGATGCCGGCCGCGACTCATTCGACCAGGGCTACGACGACCTGGCCGCGAGCGCACTGCGCTTCGTGGCCGAGCAGGGCGGTCGCGAGGCGGTCACTGCGTTCGCCCGGCAGCGGGTTGCCGAGCTGGAGAAGCGCTACCGGCCCGCGATCGAGCATGCTCCGCAGGGCGGACGCATCGAAGCGCTGGCCGAGGCGCTCACTGCCGACGGCTACGCCGCCTCGACCCGCCCCGGGTCCCTCAAGGGTGACCAGCTCTGCCAGCACCACTGCCCGGTCGCCCACGTCGCGGGCGAGTTCCCCGAGCTGTGCGAGGCTGAGACCGAGGTCTTCGCCCGCCTGCTGGGCACCCATGTGCAGCGGTTGGCGACCATCGCCCACGGCGACGGCGTCTGCACGACGTACATCCCGAGAACCACCGATGTCCCCAGCCCCACCACCCGGAGGAGTGCGCAGTGACGACCATCCCCGAGACCACCCATGCCGAGATCGACGGCATGGGCCGCTACGCGTTCGGCTGGGCCGACCCCGACGCCGCCGGGTCGATCGCCAAGCGGGGCCTCTCCGAGGACGTGGTGCGCAACATCTCCGCGCTGAAGAGCGAGCCGGAGTGGATGCTGAACCTGCGGCTGAAGGGCCTGCGTCTGTTCGGCAAGAAGCCCATGCCGACGTGGGGCTCGGACCTGTCTGGCATCGACTTCGACAACATCAAGTACTTCGTGCGCTCGACCGAAAAGCAGGCCACCTCCTGGGACGAGCTGCCCGCGGACATCAAGAACACCTACGACAGGCTGGGGATCCCCGAGGCCGAGAAGCAGCGGCTGATCGCCGGCGTGGCGGCCCAGTACGAGTCAGAGGTGGTATATCACCAGATTCGTGAGGATTTGGAAGAAAAGGGCGTTTTGTTCCTCGATACCGACACGGCCCTGCGAGAGCGCGAGGACCTGTTCCGGGAGTACTTCGGCACCGTCATTCCGGTCGGCGACAACAAGTTCGCCGCGTTGAACACGGCGGTCTGGTCCGGTGGCTCGTTCATCTACGTCCCGCCCGGCGTCAAGGTCGACATCCCGCTGCAGGCGTACTTCCGGATCAACACCGAGAACATGGGTCAGTTCGAGCGGACCCTGATCATCGCCGACGAGGGGTCCTCGGTGCACTACGTAGAGGGCTGCACCGCTCCCGTTTACTCCTCGGACTCGCTGCACTCGGCCGTCGTAGAGATCATCGTGAAGAAGGACGCGCATGTCCGGTACACGACGATCCAGAACTGGTCGAACAACGTCTACAACCTGGTGACGAAGCGCACCGCGGTGCAGGCCGGCGGCCGGATGGAATGGATCGATGGCAACATCGGTAGCAAGGTGACCATGAAGTACCCGGCGTGCTACCTGCTGGGCGAGCACGCCTCTGGCGAGACGTTGTCGGTGGCGTTCGCCGGCGAGGGCCAGCACCAGGACGCGGGCGCGAAGATGGTCCACTCCGCGCCGCACACGTCTTCGACCATCATCTCGAAGTCGGTGGCTCGTGGCGGCGGGCGTACGTCGTACCGCGGGCTGGTCCAGGTCCTCGAGGGCGCACACGGGTCGAGGTCGACGGTGAAGTGTGACGCCCTGCTCATCGACACGGTGAGCCGGTCGGACACCTACCCCTACGTCGACGTCCGCGAGGACGACGTGACCATGGGTCACGAGGCGACGGTGTCGAAGGTCAGTGAGGACCAGCTGTTCTACCTGATGAGCCGTGGCCTGTCCGAAGACGAGGCGATGGCGATGATCGTGCGCGGCTTCGTCGAGCCGATCGCCAAGGAACTGCCGATGGAGTACGCCCTCGAGCTCAACCGCCTGATCGAGCTGCAGATGGAGGGCGCGGTCGGATGACCGACGTGTCACAGACCGTCGCCGGCGAGATCCTGTCGCCGGCGACCGGTGGCTTCAGCGGGCGACCCCACTCCCACGGGGCGGTACCCGTGCCGGGTGACAGCCGCGGCGAGCGGCGCCGGTCGTTCGACCTTGCCGACTTCGCTGTGCCGGGCGGACGCGAGGAGGAGTGGCGCTTCACGCCGTTGCACCGGCTGCGTCACCTGCACGAGGACGACGGCCCGGGCGAGGGCACCGTGGAGGTCGTCGTCGACGCCGCGCCCGAGGTGCGGGTCGAGACCGTGGGCCGGGGAGACGCCCGGCTCGGCCGGGGCGGCGCACCGTCGGACCGGGTCGCGGCCAGGGCCTGGAACGCGTTCGAGAAGGCGACGATCCTCACCGTGCCCAGCGAGACCGTCGCCAGCAGGCCCACCACTGTGTCGGTGCGGGGCACTTCGTCAGATGGTGCCGCCTTCGGCCACCTTCAGGTCGACGTGCAGCCCTTCGCCCAGGCAGTAGTGGTGCTCGACCACAGCGGCAGCGCGACGTACGCCGACAACGTGGAGTTCGTCGTAGGTGACGGCGCCGCGCTCACCGTGGTGTGTCTCGACGACTGGGCCGACGACGCGGTGCACGTCTCCCAGCAGTCGGTGCGCGTCGGTCGCGACGCGCGGTTCAAGAGCATCGCCGTGACCTTCGGTGG
>JACCUZ010000262.1 GCA_013698395.1 Sporichthyaceae bacterium | reverse complement strand
CTGCAGTCGCGCCCAGAGCGGTGAGGTCGGGAGAGGGCCGCCCGCCCGCGTCCACGAGCTCGGGCTCTGCGAGCTGGGCGACCACAGCAGCGAGTCCGCTGTCGTGACGCTGGCGCAGCTCGTCGAGCTTCCGGATCCGCGTGTCGTCGCGCGCCGCTTCGGCGACCGTCGCCAGCGATGGGAGCCCGCAGTCCCGGACGCCGGCCTCCGCACGGGTCAGCGCACCGGTCACCGCCACGCTGAGCCGGTCGGCCTCGCGGAGCTCGCTCGCCAGCGCGTCGAGGTGGTCCGCGACGCGGCCGAGGCGAGCCGCGCGGGCCGCCAGGGTGGGGTCCTCACCGCGGGCGGCGCCGATGACCGCCAACAGCGCGCTCATCCGGGCCTGATGGTCCGCGACCTGTTGCTGAGCGCCCCGGGCCTCTTGGGCGAGGCTCACCTGATCGCGAAGCCAGCTCTCCCGCTCGCGATCGAAGCCTGCCAGCGCCTCGACGGCCACCGACAGGCCAGCCGCCCGGCGATCCACGTCGTCGGCGGCCAGTCCCGCGGCCTCGGCCTCGGCCTGGAGGGAGGCGATATCGGTGTCACCGCCGGCGGCGCTGCGCAGCTCGGCCAGCTTCACCTCCAGCGCCGCCAGGGCGGTCGACGCATCCCGGCGTGCCGTTTCGGCAGCAGAAGCGAGCTGCTCGGCCCGAACTTCCTGCCGCCGGGTCACCGCGCCCTCGGGGCGGGTGGCCGGACGCGGATGCTCGCTGCTGCCGCACACCGGGCAGCCGTCGCCCGGGATCAGGCCTGACGCGAGCTCGGCCGCCATCCCGTCGAGCCGACGCTGCCGCAGCAGCAGCCACTCCTCCCGCGCCTGTTGGGCGCTGTCGGTGAGCCCCAGCAGGGCGTCACGGGCCTCGATGACCTCGGCCCGCGCGGCGTCGCGTCGCCGCCCTGCGGCCCACTGGTCGGCGGCCCGCTGGTACCCGGCGCGAAGCTCGTCGCGCTGCGTCGCCGCCGAGTAGGCGACGTCGCGGTCCGCCTCGAGTGCGGACCGGCGGGCGTCAGCGCCTTGGAGCCAGGAGGCGGCCTTGGCGGTCTGCGCCTCAATCTCGACCACTCGCCGCTCGAGCGCGTCGACGGCCGCTCCGAGCGCCTCGGCCTCGGCCTCCTGCGCTTCCAGGCGGCGGATGTCGCCGATCTCGTGCCTGACCCTCCGAGACTCGGCTCGGACTGCCTCGACCGGGGGAAGTCCGGTGGTCCCGTCGGTACCTGTCGCCGGGAGGGAATGCAGGAGGGGATGGACGAGCGCGGCCTGTGCCTCGACGGCGCCGGAGCGCAGCTCCTCGAGCTGGCTCTGCAGCCGGCGGACCTCGTCCAGCAGCGGAACCAGAGGTGCCACCGTGCGCGCCGCCGACAGCTCCAGGACGATCCGGTCGTGATCGACCTGCGCGGCTCTCAGATCGGCCAGGCGGTCGGCAAGAACGGATCGGCGCTGCTGCAAGTCCGCGAGCCGTCGTCCGACGTCGAGCGCCTGGAGGGCAGAGGCAGCACCGGCCTCGGCGGCCCGCCGGTCAGAGGCGGCGGACCGGTCATCGGCCCGGGCAACGTCGAGCAGCCGATCCACCCAATCCCGGCTTCCTGAGGCGTCCAAGGGCTCGGGCACGTCAGCGCCGGCGACCTCCGCGACGCGCGCGACCAGCTGCGCGAGACGGAGGTCGACGTCGTCGAGCTCCCTGGCGGCCACTTGTCGGCGGGCCACCAGCCATCCCTCCACTGCCGTGAACCGGGCGGTGTCGAAGAGGTTCTCGAGCAGCTCGCCTCGGCGGTCTGCGTCGGCACGGAGGAACTCGGCGAACTGACCCTGCGGGAGCAGCACGACCTGGCAGAACTGCGCCAGCGACAGGCCGAGCAGCCGTCCGAGCAGCTGCCCGCTCTCGTCGAGCCGGGTGGCCAGCGCCGCCCAGCCGTGCGGACCCGTCTCCTCGACCCGGACCTTCGCGGGCTCGTTGGTCGTGCCGCCGCCTCGCCGCTTGGGCCGATCCCATTGAGGGGAGCGGGTGATCCGCAGCCGGCGGCCCCGGAGGGTCACCTCCAGGACGACTTCGGGCCGGGCGTCCTCGGCCGCGTGGTCGCTGCGCACGCTGCGGGCCTGCTGGCGCGCGCCGGGAACCTGGCCGTACAGGGCGAAGCAGACCGCGTCGAGCACACTCGTCTTGCCCGCTCCGGTCGCGCCGGTGAACAGGAACAGCCCGGCCGTCGACAGCGCGTCCAAGTCGACCCGCTCCGTGCCGGCGAAAGGCCCGAAGGCGGTCATCGTCAGCGAGTGGAGCCTCATCAGCCGCCAACCTCGTGCCGGCGCACTGACTCGAAGGCGGCACCGAGCAGCCTGAGCTCGGAGTCGTCCGCCGGACCGCGCACGTGCTCGACGAAGTCCGAGGCCACCTGACGGTCACTGCGGCCCCGCAGCCGCGCAGCGTAGGACCCCAGGCGGTCACGGTCGGCTCCTGAGGGCGCGAAGGTCAGGACCAGGATGTGCGGGAACCTCGCGCGCAGCCGCTCCATCGGCTCCCGCGGCCGTACGGCGTCGGTCAACGTGACCTGCAGGTAGTGCTGGGTCAGAGGTTCCCAGACCGGCGACGTGAGCAGGTCCTCGAACCGGCCGGACACCCTGGCCAGGGGCCGAGCGACCGGAGTCTGCAGCATCTCGACGCGGGCGGCTCCGCCGGGCTGCCCGGCCAGGTCCACCAGCAGGACACCCTTGCGGTGGTGCTCCTCACTGAAGGAGTAGGCCAGCGGCGACCCGCTGTAGCGCACCCCGTCGGCCAGCTGCTGGGCACCGTGCAGGTGGCCCAGCGCGGTGTAGTCGACGCCGGCGAACGTGCCCACCGGCACGCAGCCGACGCCGCCGACGCTGATGTCGCGCTCGCTGTCGGACGCCTCGGCCCCGCTGACGAACGCGTGGGCCAGCACCACCGAGCGGGCGCCCGGGCGCCGCCTCAGGTCGTCTCGGACGCGGTGCATCGCCGCGCCAAGAACGGCCTCGTGCCCTCGCCCATCACACCCGAGCTCTGCCCGGACGACGTCCGGCTCGAGGTAGGGGAGGGCGTAGACCGCCACCGGACCCTCGGCGGAGTCGAGCAGCACCGGCTGCGCACAGCCAGCCGGGTTGGTGCGTAGGTGGATGCCGGCGACGTCGATCAGGTCCGCGCCGAATCCGAGCCGGCGAGCCGAGTCATGGTTGCCGCTGATGAGGATCACCCGCGTGCCGGTTCCCGCGAGCCGGCGAAGGGCTTCATCGCACAGCATCACAGCGTCGACCGAGGGGAGCGCACGGTCGTAGACGTCACCGGAGACGAGGACCGCGTCGACCCTCTCGGCCCGCACCACCTCGACGAGGAAGTCGATGAAACGGGCTTGCGCTGCGAGCAGGTCCTCGCGGTGGAACGACCGGCCCAGGTGCCAGTCGGAGGTGTGCAGCAGGCGCATACGGGGACCGTAGGACGAGGGGTGGACACAACCCGCCCCCTGGTGGCGGCGTGTCGCGGTCTGTGCGACGTTGTCCCCACTGAGCCGGGTGCTCTGCGGGAAAGGGGCCAGCCCGATGGGCCAGGATGTGGCGAACAGACAGTTCACCAGGGAGGACCGGCAGCGCTATCGGCAGAAGGTCCGTCGCTGCCTGGACGTGTTCGCGCGCATGCTCGCCGAGTCCCGCTTCGACGCCGAGCGACGAAGCATGGGCCTGGAGATCGAGCTGAACCTCACCGACGCCGGCGGCGACCCGGCGATGGTCAACGAGAAGGTCCTCGGCCTCATCGCGGACCCGGACTTCCAGACCGAGCTCGCGCAGTTCAACATCGAGATCAACATCCCGCCTCAGCTGCTGGGCGGCGACGTCTTCACCCGGCTGGAGACCGATGTACGCGCCAGCCTCAACCATGCCGACGACGTGGCGAACGGTGCGGGCGCCAACGTGGTGATGGTGGGGATCCTGCCCACCGTACGACCCGAGCACCTCGTCGAGGAGACCATCAGCGCGAACCCGCGCTACAGCCTGCTCAACGACCAGGTGTTCGCCGCGCGTGGCGAGGACATCCACATCGCCATCGACGGGATCGAGCGGATCTCGGCATTCGCCGACACCATCGCACCGGAGGCGGCTTGCACCAGCCTCCAGCTGCACCTGCAGGTCAACCCCGAGACCTTCGCCGACCACTGGAACGCCTCGCAGGCCGTCGCCGGCGTCCAGCTGGCCATGGGTGCCAACTCACCGTTCCTGTTCGGGAAGGAGCTGTGGCGGGAGACCCGGATCGCCCTGTTCGAGCAGGCCGCGGACACCCGGCCCGACGAGCTCAAGGCCCAGGGGGTGCGGCCGCGGGTCTGGTTCGGCGAGCGCTGGATCACCTCGATCTTCGACCTGTTCGAGGAGAACGTCCGCTACTTCCCCTCGCTCCTGCCGATCTGCGAGGACGAGGACCCCCTCGAGGTCCTCGACCGTGGCGACGTGCCGATGCTCGGGGAGCTGCGGCTGCACAACGGCACCATCTACCGCTGGAACCGTCCCGTGTACGACGTCACGCGCGGCCGACCGCACCTGCGCGTGGAGAACCGGTGCCTTCCCGCGGGACCCACTGTGGTCGACGTGCTGGCCAACGCCGCGTTCTACTACGGCCTGGTCAAGGTGCTGGCCGAGGCCGACCGCCCGGTGTGGTCCCAGATGTCCTTCGCGGCGGCCGAGGAGAACTTCCACCAGGGCGCCCGCCACGGCATGGAGGCCCGCATCTACTGGCCGGGGATGGGTGAGGTGCCCGCAAGCGAGCTCGTGCTGCGCCACCTGCTCCCGATGGCCCACCGCGGTCTCGAGGAGTGGGAGGTCGCCGCAGCGGACAGGGACCGGCTGCTCGGCATCATCGAGGGACGCTGCCTGCGTTCAACCAACGGAGCGTCGTGGCAGGCGGCCGGCTTTCACCGTCGGTACGCCGACCACGACCGGCCGGAGGCGCTGCGCGAGATGATGCGGACCTACGTCGAACACATGCACTCCAACGAGCCGGTGCACACCTGGCCGGCGGGTTGACCGGGCGCTAGGTCCCTGCGCCCGCCGATGGGGCCGCGGCCGGCTCGTGGGCGTCCCCGCCCTCTATCGCCAACAGGTCCGATCTCGACATCGAGACGCTGACGACGTGTTCGCGGGCGACGACATGGGCTCGGCCGGCGGTGGAGCCGTCGAGCAGCACGATGCAGAAGCGGTCGAGAGCGGCGACGGACACGTCCTCGAGCAGGGTGCCCGCCGTCGTCACGACGTCGACGTGGAAGCCGCGCTGCTGCGCGTGGTCGAGGACGAGGCCGATGGTCAGCACGGTGCTTGAGCGGTCCATGGCCGACACCATCGGCAGCGAAGGCCCTTTTCCTGAGGGGTGCGGAGCGATCTCCCGGCCCGTTCCGCCGACCGGGTGACTTGCGGGGAGGTCAGCCCAGCCGGTCCCGCTCGTCACGGCACCACGCCGCGAGCAGACCGCGGAAGTGGGCGACGAACTGCTCGTGCTCGTGCGGGGGGAAGGTGCTGCTCACCGTCTCGACGAGCACCCGGTCGAAGTCCGAACCCTCGAAGTAGGCGAGCGCAATCTCGTCGAGATCCGCGAGCCGGGAGGCGCAGAAGTCGGCGTAGCGCTCCGTGTCGAAGTAGGTGTCGGCAAGACCACGGTAGCCCGCGAGCTTCTCGGCGTACGTCATGTCCTCCCGGTCGCCGACGGCGAACCACGGCGCGGGGTCGACAAAGGGCGTGGGCGTCCGGCCCGTGGCCGTGCAGAAGAGCGACCACTTCACCAGCGCCTTCATGGCCCACGGGAAGTAGTAGTGCAGCGACGTGATCGCGACGTCGGGGCAGGCGTTGGCGTAGTCGATCGGGTGAACCTCGTCGCCGCGCACCAGCGTCTCGCAGGAGTTGAATTCCCAGCGGAAGAACGCGTTCACCACCTGTCCGATCGTGACTACCTCGGTTCCCACCGCGGGGGACAGGAAGTCGTGATCGACGGAGTAGCGGCCGTGCATCGGCTGGTCGGGGTCGAACTTCATCACCATGGTCTCCGCGCCGATGGACAGCGACCGGGCGAACACGTCGTACCCCTCGACCGAGGCCTGCAGGTGCATGAGCATCTCGCCCGACTCGTCGTACGCGCGGTGCAGCTCGTCGACGTTGCGGACGCGCGAGACTCCGCGCCACGCTCCTCCGTCGTAGGGCTTCATGAACAACGGGTAGCCCACCTCGTCGGCGACCGAGTCGAGGTCGAAAGGCCGGTTGTAGCGCTCAGCGGTGTAGGCGTACTTCGCGTGGTCGAGCGGGTTCTTGTACGGCACGAGGACGGTGTTGGGCACCTTGAGCCCGAGGCGGATCATGGCGCAGTAGGCGGCGTGCTTCTCCATGGCCTGGAAGGTGAAAGGCGAGTTGAGCAGGTAGACGTCGTCCATCAACGCGACCTTCTTCAGCCACTCGCGCGGGTGGTGGTACCAGTACGCGAGGCGGTCGATGACCAGGTCGTAGGACGGCCGGGCCCGCAGGTCGAACGGCTCGATCGTGATGCGCTCGACGTCGTATCGGTGCTCCACGCCAGAGCCGTCGACGACGGGGCCGACCCGGTGGAGAAGGTGCTCGAAGACGGTCGGCCAGTCGTCCTCGGTGCCCAGCAGCAGACCGATCAGGTGCTGGGCCTCGGGCCTTCGGGTCTCGGTCATCTCGTCCCCTTCGCCGTCCCGGCAGCACCATAGCGAGCGTGCTCGCGGGCTCGGGCGGGCCCGGAATGGGGGAGTGGTGGGTGACGTTGGTGTCGATGGTTCCGCTGCTCGAGCGAGAGGATTGCGGTGCAGGTCGAGATCTGGTCGGACGTGGTCTGTCCCTGGTGCTACGTGGGCAAGCGGCGCTTCGAGGAGGCGTTGGGCCGGTTCCCCCAGGCGGCTGAGGTGGATGTGGTCTGGAAGAGCTTCCAGCTGGATCCGCAGGCGCAATCGACCCTAGCCGGTGAGCGGCACCGGCCTGACGAGTACGCCGAGCGGCTGGCCGCGAAGTACGCCACGTCGGTGGGGTCGGCGCAGCGGATGATCGGGTCGATGACCGCCACTGCGGCCGCCGACGGACTTGAGTTCCGCTTCGACCGTGCGGTGCGCGCGAACACCTTTGACGCACACCAGGTGCTCCATCTCGCCCGGCTGCACGGGCGGCAGGACGAGATGAAGGAGCGCCTTCTCCGCGGCTACCTCAGCGAGGGGCTGGCGATGGGTGACCGTGAGGTCCTGGTGGACCTTGCCTCGGCAGCCGGCCTGCCAGCCGCGGAGGTCCGGACCGCGCTGGTGCAGCAGACCTTTGCGCCCGAGGTGCTCCGGGACGAGGCTGAGGCGCGGGCTCTGGGGATCACCGCGGTGCCGTTCTTCGTCGTGGACCGGACCTACGGCGTGGCCGGCGCGCAGCCAGCCGACGCCCTGCTCGGGGTTCTCGAGCAGGCG
>JACCUZ010000245.1 GCA_013698395.1 Sporichthyaceae bacterium | reverse complement strand
CTTGCCCTCATGGTGCTGGGTGCGCTGGCGCTGCGCCGGCGCGCCGACTGGCTGATGCTCGCGTGGTTCACGTCGATGTGGCTGCCGCTGACCCTGGTGTCCGGACTGATCGATCCCGGCTTCATCCGGATCAACGCCTCGCTCATGCGCTACTGGGTCCCCGTGCTGCCCGCCATGTGCCTGGGTGCAACGGCGGCGGTCGCCGGAGCGCTTTCGGTCGTACGCCGGCACGCCCTGGCCGCACGCCCAGGGGTGGCGACCGCTCTGACCGCGACGTTGGCGGCCCTGGGGCTGCTCGGGTGGTGCGTGCCGATGCTCGACGACATCGCCGACAACCCTCGCGACCGGGCCTGGAGCGCGATGCGTTCCGCCCTGGCCGACAACGACGCGCCCATCGACACCCTCATCACCGACGACCGGGACGCGCTCGTGCTGGGCATCTACTCCCGCGAGCCGGTCGGGGGGGACCTCGTGGTGCACGCCCGGGTGCAGCGGACGGGTCACGCGCTGCCGCGACCGCCGCGCTCGGACGGCGACCCCGGCACCTGGCTGATCTGGACGTCCGGCCTGTCCCGACGGACACCCAAGCCGGGCCAAGGGTGGGAGCTGGTCCTCAGGGAGCGCGGGCTCCGGCTCTATGCCCCGCGCGCCCTAGCCGCCGGCTGACCCCGGCCCCACCGTCACCAGGAGAAGCCCGGCGGTTCCGGCGTGCAGGCACGCACCGCCTGGGCCCGAAGGCTGGCCTCGACCCTGCGCGCCGCAGTCTGGCCCGCAAGGTTGAGCGTCTCACCGGGGTCGACGCGGTAGTCGTAGAGCTCGGTGCGACCGTCAGCCCACTGGAGGTACATGTGGTCCCTCGTCCGCCAGCCGCAGTAGGCGGGGCGCCCCCAGTTGCCGCCCATGGCCTCGAGCACGAACCCCTGACGGGTGCTGCGGCCCAGCAGGTCCAGGCCGTCGGTCTGCATGGGCGCCCGGGCCGCGCCCGCGATGGTGGTCGTGACGTCGAGGTTGAGCGCGAGCCGGTCCTCGACCAGGCCGGCTGGCACCCGGCCGTCCCACCGCACCACCAGCGGGATCCGCGTGGCGGGTGCGTAGGGAACGTCCTTGCCGAGCATGCCGTGCTCTCCCCACAGGTAGCCGTTGTCCGAGAGATAGACGAACAGCGTGTCCCGCTCGCGACCCGTGCGACGGGCGACGCTCACCAGTGAGCCGACCGCCTCGTCGACCGCGAGCAACGCCCGGGTCTGGGCTTCGGCGATCGAGGGCAGCTCGCGCTGGGCGACCAGGTGCCGGTAGACCCCCCAGGTCGCGATGTCCGGCTGACGGGGTGGCAGCGGCCACTCCCCCTGGGCAGTCGGCAGGAGGTCGGCAGCGGCGGGGCGTTGGCCCAATATGGCGGGCGCGTCCACTCTCACCGAGGCATGTCGCGGCGCTGAGGTGTACGGCCGGTGCGGCGCGTACGGCGTGAACATCACGAACACGGGCTTGTCCCGCGGCGTGTTCCGGATGAAGCGCCGGGCCCGCTCGGCGAGCAGGTCCGTCGAGTAGTCACGGGCAGCCGACCCGTGCCACGTCCCGTCACTGAGGCGGTAGTTGTAGTACGCCGCGTTCGGCCCGGCGAAGGCGAGGAACCTGTTCCACCCCGGCGGCTGGTAGCCCTCCGGCGCGAACGTACTGAAGTCGTTGAGGTACTTGCCGAAGAGCCCCGTGCGGTAACCAGCGGCCTGCAGGGCTGTGGCGAGCGTGCGCGACTCCAGGCCGCGCCGGTAGAACTGCGTCCACCCGCCGAACCGGCGCCCTCCGACCCGACCGTTCCCGTAGACGCGTGTCGAATGGCTGTACAGCCCGGTCAGGATCGATGACCGGGACGGGCAACACAGCGCGGTCGGCACCATCCCCTGGCTGAACCGGGTGCCCCTGTCCACCAGGAGCCGCTGCACCTGGGTCATGCCGTCGAGGGACTCCAGCCGCTGGTCGTCGGACACGATAAGGACGATGTTGGGCCTGCCGTCGCGCGGGCCATGGACCAGTGCACCGACCTGGCGGGTGTCGCCCGGCGCCAGGGAGGCGAGCAGGAGCAGGGCGACGAAGACCGACGTCAGGGGAAGTACCTGGACCGCGAACCGGTGTCGTGATCCGGTCGCTCCCACGCTCCGACGGTAACCGCTCTGAGAGCCGGCCCTCACCGCTCGACCAGCGCGAAGACGTCCTCCCACTGGCTCAGGACCGCGTCGGGGGCGAATCGCCGCACGTTCTCGCGCGCCGCCGACCCGAAGCGGCGACGCAGCTGTGGATCGCCCACCAGCTTCGCGAGACCCGCGGCCAGGGCGCTCACGTCGCGCGGGGGCACCACGATGCCGTCGATGCCGTCCTTGACGATCTCCCGGACACCTGGGGCGCAGTCGAAGGCGACGCACGGCACGCCGCAGGCCATCGCCTCCGCCAACGCCATCGGCAGGCCCTCGTGGATCGATGAGAGGGCGAACACCGATGCCGCACGCAGCTCGGCTTCGATGTCGTCGGCCAGCCCCGGCAGCACCACGCGCTCGGCCAACCCCTTTGACTCGGCCAGCTTCCTCAACCGCTGGTGCTGCGGCCCGTGTCCGAAGATCTTCAGTACCCACGCAGGGTGGTCGGGCGCGATCCGTGCGAACGCCTCGATCAGCCGGTCGTATCCCTTCTCCGGCGCGTACCGACCGGCAGCCACGATCACCGGTTCGGTCAGGTCGCTGACCTTCTGCGGGTAGAAGCTCAGCGAGTTGTGCATGACCCCGACGTTGTTGAAGCCCTCCAGCTCGAAGCGCTCGGCGTCGACCTCGGTGAGCAGCAGGAACAGGTCCACGTCGCGGTAGTACCGCATCACCCGGTCCCAGCGCGAGGAGGCCAGCGTTGCGTCGAAGGACTCATGGCTCATGCCGATGACATGCAGGTGGCTCGTGGAGGCGTCGGCCACCCAGCCCATGGACCACACCTGCATGACGATGACGATGCCGTCCTCGACCTCTGCGAAGAGACTGGACAACCGGTCGACCGCTCGGCGGTGGGCGTCGTGGTGACGCCTGCGCGCGGCCCGCACCCGAGGGTCGACCACCGCTGCGACCCCGGAGGCGGCCGGCTCAAGTGGCTCGCGCTCCTCGTTGAGCACGAGCCAGCGGTAGGGGCGGGTGCCGTAGTCGTGAGCCACCCTGGCGTGCTGGATGCCCACCACGGTCACCCGGTGGCCCGCCTCCTGCAGCATCAGGGCCAGGTTGTGGGTCACCCGCTGCACTCCGCCGAGCTCCTCGATGTTGTTAGCGACCAGGAAGACGTTGCGTGACCGTGCACTCACCTCCGCTGCCCGTCCTCGAAGAACTCCTTGACCACGTGCTCGGCGGCGTGCCCCGTCTCGTACTCGCAGAAGCGCGCCCGGAACGCGGCGTAGCGCTCGGCGTAGGACTCGTGCGAGGCGTCGACGTCGCGCAGCGCCGCCACCAGCGCCGCAGTGTCAGCCACAACGGGGCCGGGCGCTATGTCGCGGAGGTCGACGTAGGTGCCTCGCTCGTCGCGGGTGTAGTCCTCGTAGTCGTGGGTGTAGAAGATCATCGGGCGGCCGGTGTTGGCGAAGTCGAACATCACTGAGGAGTAGTCGGTGACCAGCACGTCGGCGACGAGCAGCAGCTCGGTCACGTCGTGGTGACGAGAGAGGTCCGTGGCGAACGACCGGTAGCGGTCGGTCAGCTTGTACACGTCGAGGTAGTGCGTGCGCAGCATGAGGAAGGCCTCCTCACCCAGCTCGCGCTGCAGGACCTCGAGCTTGAACGGCATGTTGAATCTGCGCCCCAGTCGTCGCGCCCGGTCACGGAACGTCGGCGCGTACAGCACGAGTCGACGGTCCTCGGGTAGGTCGAGCTCACGCTTCTTGGCGCGCAGCCACTCCGGGTCGACGCCGCGGACCAGCGCGTCGTTGCGCGGGAGCCCGTGGCGCACCAGCCGGCCCTGGTAGCCGTAGGACGCGACAAACGTCTCCACGAAGTACTCACTGGGCACGAGCAGCGCGCTCCATCGGCGCATCATCGCCTTGTGCTCGCGGCGCGTGGCGGCACTGGCCCGCTCCAGTGCCGGTGAGTCGAAGCCCATCCGCTTCAGCGGGGTCCCGTGCCAGGTCTGGATGTACGTCGTCTCGGGGCGCCTGGTGAAGTGCCGGGGAAATCCCTGGTTGTCGACCCAGAACTCCGCGCGAGCCAACGACCAGTAGTAGCGCCAGCTGCCCCGAAGTACGAGGCGGGCGGCGGTGGGGAACGCCGTCGGGTTGCGCGAAGCGTGGGACCAGACCGGGATCAGCCCGAGCCGGTCGATGCCCGCCTGTACCGCGGCCTCGTAGATGTAGCGGGGGCTGTCGGAGTACTGCCGGCCCATGTGTGACTCGAAGACAGCGAGCCCCGGCTGCACCGGGAGTCGCTGGAAGAGCCGGTACGCCTGCCTCTTGAGAGCCGGGTGACCGAACGTGGTCCGCGTCCGCCACGTGAGCGTGAGCCGGGCCTTGTTGGCCAGCCAGTTGACGCGTGCCGCCGCCCGAGCCACCGCCCCGTCGTCCGGGGCCTGCTCCAGGGCGAGGTTGAGCTTGGTGGTGACGAACGGCAGCACCGTCGTACGCGCGGCGCCGCCGAGACGACCCCGCACCGGGATCCGCAGACCGTCGACCAGGGCCGGGTCGACGCTGAACGGCGACGTCGCCACCTGTCCCTGCCATTGAACCTCGAGACGCAGGTCCCACACGGGATCGTCCTGGTCGACCGGCCCGAGCAGGCGCGCGAGGTCCAGGTCCCCGGAGTAGCCGATCGCGTCGCCCTGGTGGTGGACCTCCTCGATTCGCTGCCTTCGGCGCCGGACGCGCCCACGCTTGCGCGCCACCACGAACAGCTCCAGGTGAGCATCTGCGGGGATGCGACCGAGCTGGTTGAGGACCGAACCCTGCAGCCGGAGGTGACCGACGTGCACGGACGCGCTGGTGACCTCGTTGTAGAGCGGCAACTTCCCGAACGGGAGCCGATGCAGCCCGGCCACGGTCACGTCCATGACGTCGCGATCCTCGGCGGTGTCGAGGCAGCGGTCGCTCCAGTAGACGCGGCCGTCGCGTTCGACGAGCCGGGTGGACAGCTTGTAGCCGAACTTCAGGTAGTCGACGGTGCGCAGCGTCTCCTGCACGTCCATGCGCCGGATCATGTGGACGCAGATCCGTTCGACCGGGTTGAGCAGCGCGAGGCACTCCTCGCTCACCGTCGCGAGGTAGTCCGCGGCGACCCTCATCAGCTCGTGCTGGTAGTCGGCATCGCGGTGCGGCAGGTCGCTGAGATAGAGCCGCAGGTCGTGGCGGACGAACTTGAAGTCCTTGTACGGCTTGAGATCGGCGAACCCTTTGGACAGCAGGAACTCGTCGATCATCCGGTGCACCGCGACGCGGTCCCGGAAGTTCTGGATCTCGAAGCGGCGCTGCGTGATGGACAGCTCGGCGTCCTCGTCGTCGTCGTGGACCACGCGCCAGAAGTAGACGACGTTGGGAACGACGGCGATGACCTCCGCGTGGCAGTAGGCCTTGGTCGAGAACAACGAGTCCTCGTAGTGGACCCCGACTGGGAAGCGGATGTCGTTGCGGTCGAGGAACTCGCGACGGTAGAGCTTGTTCGTGGACAGCGGGTCGAAGAACAGCTGGGTGTTCTCCCGCACACCGCGGTAGACCGCGCGTCTGGTGAAGAGACGCTTGTACCAGCCGGACTGCTTCTGCTTGGTCACCTTCACGCGTTGCACCGCACCGGACACCAGGTCGGCGCCGGTCCGCTCCGCCGTCAGGAGGAGGTTCTTGCAGGCGTGGCGGTCATAGACGTCGTCGCTGTCCAGGAACATGACGTAGGGGGCGCGGGCGACCTCCAGCCCCGCGTTGCGTGGCGCGCTGCACCCGCCGCTGTTCGTCGGTAGCCGCAGCGTGCGCACCCGAGGGTCCTGCTCGGCGATCCGCTGCGCGACCTCCGCCGACCCGTCCGTCGACGCGTCGTCCACCACGACGATCTCCAGGTGGCGCAGCGTCTGCTCCTGGACCGACCGGATCGCGTGAGGCAGCCGGTCCTTGTCGTTGTAGCAGATGACCACCACCGTGAGCTCGGGCAGCTGCGTGTCCTCGCCGGCGGTCGGTGCACCGGAGACGGTCAGGGCTGCCATGGCCGTCATTGTTCCTGGCTGGTGTGCCTAGGGCTGGCAGGACCCGGCCCACCGCGTGCCGCGGAGGGTCTCTCCGTCAGGAGCTCGGCGGGCAGCTGAGGCCACCCCAGGTGTAGCAGTCCACGACGACCGCGTCGTAGGTCCGCAGCACAACCCGGCCACCGTCGTCGGGAAGGATCGGGTTGCGCGCGTCGAGGTGCCGGACCAGTCGGTCGTCCTCTCCCGCGCCGCCGTGAACGCGCACCGTCTCGCCGGGCAGGAGGACGTGGTCGGGCGGGAACTCGTGCACCCATGGAGACACCTCCACCACCATGTCTC
>JACCUZ010000238.1 GCA_013698395.1 Sporichthyaceae bacterium | reverse complement strand
TGCTAGAAGTGCAGCCGAGAACCGGCTGTTTGGTGTGATTCGCCACGCGTGAGTCCTGGCAGGAGGCCCGCGCGCCGCGACCAGCCCGTGGGGCGCGTGGCGGCGTCGAGCACCGCGAGCCGTGCCGTTGGGCCGTTCCGGGCGAACATGATGGCCGTGAGGGCCACCAAGAGGGCCACCAAGAGCGCCACCGCGGCGCCAAGGAGGGCCGTCACCGCCGTGCCGTCCTCAGTTGCGGGCGCGGTGGCCGCTGCATAGGCCAGCAGGGTGAGGTTGGCCACGGTCGCGGCCATGGCCAGTTGGAAGAGCGTCTTGGGGTGGCCGACGTAGCGCGCTTGGCGCAGACCCAACTGCACCAACCGGGCGAGTCGGTGCTCGACGGCCTGCCGACGGCGCCGCACCTCATCGAAGGCGGGAGTGGCTTGGAACGCCCGCGCCTGCTGCAACAGGGACTCCTGTGGATGGAGACTGACGGTACGCCCGCTCGCCCCCGCCACGTCCTTGAGGCACTGTGCTCGCAGCGGGCAGGCCACACACACGGTGGCGGCGAAGTGGAAGCCCTGGCGGTGGCCCGCCACGTCGCGCAGGTCGGTGGTCGTCTGCCCACCGGGGCAGGTGCAGGTGCCCGCTGCCAGGTCGATGTGAAAGGCAGTCTTGGGGAACCGCCCACCATTGGTCATCGTGGGGACCTTGGCGTGCAGCGTCCGGCCGGCCTCGGCAAACGACTGGCGGGTCTCCCCGTCCCCGTAGGCGCAGTCGCCAAGCGTTTCCCCCACGGCACAGCCGGTGGCCTGCTCGGTCTGTTCCACCAGTTCGAGGGCGTCTTCGTCGTCGGGCGCATTGCCCGCCAGTACGTCTACCGCGGTGATGAGCTGCGTGTCGGTGTCCACCGCCAGCGCCGCCTTGTGCCCGTCGAAGCGCTTGGACGCGCTCTTGCGCCCATGGCGCATCTGTGGGTCGTGGATCGAGATCAGGCGGTCGGGTGCGGTGCCCTGCTTGATGGCCGGCCCGGTCTCCTTGCGTTCCACGTCCTGGCACAGCACTCGGCTCAGCAGTCCGGCTGCCGCGGCCAGTGCCGTGTCCTCGGCACCACCGGCCACCAACCCGCCGCGCGCCACCCGCGCCTGCTCCAGCAGCCGGTCGGCATCGGCCACGATCGCTCCCAGGAACTGCTGTCGCGCCACCGCGTCGCTCCAGTCGATGGCCGCCCCGCCTTTGAGACTCACGTCACCCGTCGTCCCGCCGACGTAGCGCCCGTACCCCGCGTCGGTCGCCCACGCGGTGAACCCGTCGCCATCCCCACGGGCCCCACGGGCCACGCCTGCGTGCGCCGCGAGCACCCGCAGGACCTGGACGATGCCGTCGGCCAGCAAGTTATAGGTGTCCTTGACCGCTCCCCGCCCGAGGATGGGCGTCGTGTCCAGCGCCACCTTCAGGCGCCGCTGCCGCCCCACCTTCCCCCGGCGCTTCGCCAACTCGAGGCTCTCCTGGAACAGCAGGCGCTGGTCTTCATGCACGACGAGCTGCGCCCGGAACTCCTGCAGCGTGCTCTTGGCGAACGGCTTCGCGTCAATCTCCACCCCCAGCGCCACCTTCCATTGAAGATCGTAGGCCGCCCGGCGCGTCGCCTCGTCGTCGGACACGCCATCGTAGGTCTGCAGCACCAGCGCCGTCGCCAGCAGACTCGGCGCCACGCTGGGCCGGCCCCACCCGTCGACGTACAGCCCCAGGAACAACTCGTCGCAGAAGAGCTCCCCGCGCTGCCGCGCCAGCCAGCCGTAGAAGGTGTCCCGTCCCACGAAGTCCGCATACAGCGTGTCCGCCTCGAACAAGCCCCGCTGTGGTCCGCGTGTCCCAAGCATCGTGCGCCTCGTCCTGTCGCCGTTTCGCGTCGTCACGCGACGGACTCATTCCGCCGCCGCTGCCGCTATCTTAGACGGGAGCGGCACCGTGCCGCACGCCGCGCCTACCGTCACTTGTCGGCCGGATTTCTAGTGCTCCGTCAACCGATTGTTGCCGCGTTGGTGCGGCACGCGGCACCCTACGGCCGCCCTGCGAAAGGTTTTTGTCGTCAGGTTGAGTGAAGCGGAACGGACACACCTACAGGAAGTGAGCACGACGGGGCGTGTCGCGACGAGCGCGGTGCTGCACGCCCGCATTCTGCTCAAGGCAGACCAGAGCGAGAACGGTCCGGGGTGGATCGACGCACGGATCTGCGAAGCGCTCGACGTGAGCCGCGCGACGGTCGAGCGGGTGCGCGAGCGGTACGTGCTGGGAGGGCTCGAGGACGCCGTGACGCGGCGACG
>JACCUZ010000200.1 GCA_013698395.1 Sporichthyaceae bacterium | reverse complement strand
GGCCGGCGCGGTGATCGACAGCTCGCCGCCGGTCACCGAGAAGGTCGTTGTCGTGCCCTGCGTCACGGCAGCGGACGTGGGCAAGGCAGTTCCAAGTGTGACAGCAGCCGCAGCGAGAGCGACCAGGATGGTCTTGCGCATCAGAGTGTGTCTCCTCGTTCGATAAGGCGGCTGGCCCCGTCGGCCCCGTGGCTTTGCGCCCCCGTCGTCCGACGGGTTTGCCCTTTTCGCTGACAAGAGAGGTATCGACACTCTTCGGTCATCCTTGAGCAAAGAACGCAAAGTTCTTTCCAGAAACTTCACCTTGAACCCATGGGGACATCGGGAGCATGCCCCAGGTCAGCGTCTACCTGCCCGACGAGCTCTATGCCGCGAGATGCCCGTCCCGCCGACCTGAGGATCAGACCACGGCTGCAACAGCCCGCAAGGCGAGCCGGTAGGAGTCGAGACCGAAACCGGTGATGGTGCCCTTCGCCACACCCGCCACCACCGACGTGTGCCGGAACGGCTCGCGGGCCGCCGGGTTGCTCAGATGCACCTCGACCAGCGGCGCGGTGAGCGCGGCGCACGCGTCGCGCAGCGCGTACGAGTAGTGGGTGAAGGCCGCAGGGTTGAGCACCACCGGCGCCGCCGCATCGGCCGCCTCGTGCAACCAGTGCACGAGCTCGGTCTCGTCGTCGGTCTGCCGGACCTCGACCTCCAATCCGAGTTCGCCGCCGGCCTGCTGACATGCAACGCGCAGGTCCTCGAACGTCTCTGTGCCGTAGACCTCGGGCTCGCGAGAACCGAGCCGCCCGAGGTTGGGACCGTTGAGCACCAGGACGCGCGTCATGACGACACTCTCTCGTACGCTGCCTGGAGGAGCGCGTCGTCCGGACCTTCCAAGAGGCCTGGCCGGCCGACGCCGTCGAGGACGACGAACCGCAGTCTCGACCCGCGCGCTTTCTTGTCCACGCGCATCGCGTCGAGCAGCACCGGCCACCGGTCAGCGACGTACGTCGTAGGCAGGCCGACCAAGGTCAGCACCTCGCGGTGCCGCGCGACGACGTCGACACCGAGCCGGCCGACGGAGGACGCCAGCTCCGCGGCGTAGACCATGCCGATCGCGACAGCGTCGCCGTGGCGCCAGCGGTAGCGCTCCACCTTCTCGATCGCGTGACCGAGCGTGTGACCGTAGTTGAGGATCTCCCGGCCCCCGGCCTCGCGCAGGTCGTCGGTGACCACCCGAGCCTTCACCCGGACCGAGCGCTCGACGAGCTCGGGCAGCATCGCGCCTTCGGGGTCGGTGGCTGCCTCGGGGTCGCTCTCGACGAGCTCGAGGATCCGGGAATCGGCGATGAAGCCGGTCTTCACCACTTCCGCCAGCCCGCTCACCATCTCCTCGTGGGGCAGGGTCCGCAGCAGCGACAGGTCGCACAGGACCCCCGCGGGCGGATGGAAGGCGCCCACCAGGTTCTTGCCCTCCGGCGTGTCGATCGCCGTCTTGCCGCCGACGGCCGCGTCGACCATGCCGAGCAGCGTGGTCGGCACGTGCACGACACGGACCCCGCGCAGCCAGGTCGCCGCGACGAACCCGCCGAGGTCCGTGGTCGCCCCTCCCCCCACGGTCACGATGACGTCGCTTCTCGTGAAACCGGTCCGACCGAGCAACGACCACAGCCCAGCGGCCGCGTCGGCGGTCTTGGCCGCCTCACCGGCTGGCACGGCCGCGAGCGTCACCTCGTACCCAGCAGCCGACAGCACCTCTCCCGCACGCGACGCGACCGTCCTCAGGGGGTCCGCATGCACGACCAGCACGTGCGTGGCGGCACCCACGAGCGCGGGCAGCTCGCCGAGGAGATCGCTGCCGATCACGACGTCGTACGACGCCTCGCCGCCAACCGCGACACGGACCGAGCCTGACGTCACTGGACAACCTTACCGGCTGCATGCAGTTGGCATGCGAGTAGGCTGACTGCATGAAGTCACTACAGATCCGCCACGTGCCTGACGACGTCCACCGGACCCTCAAGGCCCGGGCGGCCATGGCGGGGATGTCTCTGTCGGACTTTGCCCTCGAGTCGCTCCGGCGAGTTGCCCAGGAGCCGACGTGGGACGACATTCGGGCACGGCTTGCCGCCCGACGTCGCGGACCGTTGCCGGAGTCTGCCGCCGAGGCGGTGCGTGCCGAGCGGGACGGTCGGTGATCACCGAGCGGAACGCTCAATGATCGTTGTCGATGCGTCGGTGATCGTTGAGCTCGTACTCGCGACGCCGACGGGGGCGCGGCTGGAATCTCGGCTGGCGTCGCTGGGCCAGCCGCTCAACGCCCCCCACCTGCTGTCCGTCGAGGTGGTGCACGTGCTGCGCCGGTTCCTCCGGGCGGGCTCGGTCACAGCCGACTCCGCCGAAGCCGCCGTCGAGGAGCTGGAGCAGCTGCCCATCACCCGTTGGGCCCATGAACCGTTGTTGGCCCGCATGTGGGATCTCAGAGCCAACATGACGGCATACGACGCGACGTACGTCGTGCTCGCCGAGGCGCTGGGCGGCACGCTGATCACCACCGATGAGCGGCTTCGTCGCGCCGCGGCTGACTTCGCCGAGGTCGACTTCCTGCCGACCGTCAGCTGATCAGACGGACGACCTCGTCGGCCACCTCGTCTGGCGTCTTGCCGTCGGTGTCGACCTTCGCCGCGGCCGCGCGCTCGTAGACCGGGCGACGGGCCTCCATCAGCCGGATCCACTGGGCGCGGGGGTTGCCGAGCAGCAGCGGGCGGTCCCGGTTGAGGCCGATGCGCGAGGCCGCATCCTTGATGCCGACGTCGAGGAACACGACGGGAAGACCGTCGATCGCCTGCCGGGTGCGTTCATCCAGCACCGCCCCGCCACCGAGAGCGAGTACTCCCTCGTGCTCGCTGAGTGCGCGGGCGACAGCGGCCCTCTCGCGGCGGCGGAACTCGTCCTCCCCGTGCTCCACGAAGATGTCACCGATCGTCGAGCCGGACTCGCGTTCGACGTCCTCGTCGGTGTCCCTGGCCTCGACGCCGAGGCGCGCGGCGACGAGCTGGGCGACGGTGGACTTGCCTGAACCTGGTGGACCGACGATGACGACGCGTGGCGGCATCAGGAGACGGCGAGGTTGTCGATGTACGCCGCGGCGTTGCGCGCCGTCTCGCCGACCGAGTCGCCGCCGAACTTCTCCAGCACCGCGTCCGCGAGCGTTAGGACCACCATGGCCTCGGCCACCACCGCCGCGGCGGGCACGGCGCAGACGTCGCTGCGCTGGCTGATTGCCTGCGCCGGCTCGCCGCTGGCGACGTCGATGGTGGCCAGCGCCCGCGGCACGGTGGAGATCGGCTTCATCGCGGCGCGGACTCGCAGCGGCTCACCGGTGGACATGCCGCCCTCGATGCCGCCGGCCCGGGCCGTACGACGGCGGATCGAGCCTTCGTCGCTGCGCTCGATCTCGTCGTGCGCCGTGGAGCCGCGGCGCCGGGCGGTGGCGAAACCGTCTCCGACCGCGACCCCCTTGATGGCCTGGATGCCCATGAGCGCACCGGCCAGCCGGGAGTCCAGGCGGCGGTCCCAGTGCACGTGACTGCCCAGTCCCGGGGGAAGTCCGTAGACGAGCACCTCGACGACTCCCCCGAGGGTGTCACCGGCTCGGTGTGCTGCGTCGATCTGGGCGACCATCGCGGCGCTCGCGTCACGGTCCAGGCAGCGGACGTCGTCGGTGTCGAGCCGGTCCACGTCGTCGGGAGTGGGCCATGCCCCGTCGGGAGCGTCCGCCTCGCCGATGGCCACCACATGGGCGACAGCGCGCGCGCCGATCGACTGCTGGAGAAAAGCGGTGGTGACGGCGCCGAGGGCGACCCGGGCCGCTGTCTCCCGGGCGCTGGCCCGCTCGAGCACCGGACGGGCATCGTCGAAGCCGTACTTCTGCATGCCCGCGAGGTCAGCGTGCCCCGGACGGGGCCGGGTCAGGGGCGCGTTGCGCGCGAGTCCGTCCAGTTCCTCGACTGGGACCGGATCGGCGCTCATCACGCGGTCCCACTTCGGCCATTCGGAGTTGCCGATGCGGATGGCGACCGGGCCGCCCTGCGTACGCCCGTGCCGGACACCGCCCAGCACCTCGACCTCGTCCTGCTCGAAAGACATCCGCGCGCCACGGCCATGGCCCAGGCGACGGCGCGCGAGCGCGCGTCGGATGTCCTCGGACGTGATGGCGACACCTGCCGGGAGGCCTTCGAGTGTCGCCACCAGCGCGGGGCCGTGGGACTCCCCTGCGGTCAGCCAGCGCAGCATGGCGGAATCCTCGCACGGCGGTGCGATCAGGCGATGGTGAGCCGTTTCGTCCCGACGACGTTGAACTTCTCCTCGCCGTACTGGAAGGCGTTCACCTGGCCGCTGATGAGGACGACCTTGAAGTAGGTGGCGAAGACCTCGCCGGCGATCAGCTTGGGGTAGATCTCCCCGTCGACCTTCACCGTGACGGTGCTGTTGTCGGGTGCGACCTCGACCACCTTGAAGGTGTGCGGCGTGGATGCGGTCGGGATGGTCGTGACCGGCTCCTTGGTGCCGGTAGAGGCCGGGTCCGTCGTGCCGGGGGTGACGGTCGCGGGGGCCAACGGGTCTGTCGTGGTCGTGGTGTCGGTCGTCGTGACCGCGGCGGGGGTGTCAGCGGCGGCCACGGCCTCGGTGTCGTCGAGGAGGGCCCTGAAGGGGTCCCGGCCGAAGGCCTTGTTCGACAGAGGTGGCTGCACGACCGTGTCTGCTACCGGCTCCGGCGGGACCACCGGGGCGACACCGCGCGGCGCCGGTGCCAAGGCCTCTTCTGCGGCGTCGCCCCCGGCGAAGAGCAGGAAGTACGCCACCAGACCCAGGACCAGCACGACCGCGGCACCCGCAAGGGCGAGGAGCCTGGTGCGGTTGGCACCGTCCTCCACCGGGTCGGGTGCGGGGCCGGGCCGGTCCAGGACCGCCGTCTGTCCCTGGAACAGGCTCGTCGACTCGCTCATGTCCGTTGCTCCGATGTCTCTGGCGGTCGTTACTGGCCGGGCGCGGTGGAGACCGCGGGCGTGGGCGTGGCCGGTGGCGAGACCGTGGCGCCAGGCGTCGGCGTCACCGTGGGGGTGGGCTGCGTGACGGTCGGCGCGGTGCTGGCCGGCGACAGGAAGACCCGACCCTGCAGGGCCAGCGTCAGGTCACCTCGAGCCGGTGCACCCGCATCCGCGCTGTCACCATCGGTGGATCCGCCGCTCGCCGGAGTCAGCGTGAAGCCCGAGACGAGCAGCGACCGCTTGAGGCCTTCGAGCTTGTTGATGAACTGCTCGAGCTCGAAGTAGCTGCCCGTCACGTTGAGAGTGAGCGGCACCTGGAAGAGCGCAGGCGCCGGCGGTGCGGCCGGCGTGGTCGTCGTTGCGCCCGTGGAGTCGGTTGTCGTGGCAACCGGGACCACCGGCTGCGCCACGGCCACCGGCTCGGGGATAGCCGGTGCCATGGTGTCGATGCTCACGCCCACCGTGCGGCCCGCGGAGGTCAGGTCACGGATCAAGGTCGGCAGCGCCGGGTTGTCCGGGATCTGGGTGCGCATCACCGCGAGCCTGGCGCGCTGCTCAGGAAGCTCGGCCTGCTGTGCCTTGAGCACCTCCAGCTGCTGGACAAGACGGGCGTTCGCGTCCTGCTGGCTGACCGTCTGCTCACGCAGGGCGGCGGCCTCACTGCGCTTCGGTGAGATCAGCAGGAACCAGCCTGCTGCCAGGACGACGAGGGCGAGGAGTGCGGCCAGGAGCGACCACTTCCGGGTCACTGACATGTCAGTTGCCCGCCTTCTGGACGTAGCGCCCGGAGAGCGCCTGCTCGGTGATGGTTGCCTGGCTGGTGAAGCTCACGGCGGTCTCGCTGCCGATCGCCTCCTTCGCCGAGTTCGTGAAGTACGGCTGGATGAGCCCCTTCTGCTTGGCCAGCGCGTCCAGCCACGCGGCCACGTCGTTGTGCCCGTAGCCCTTGCCTTGGAAGGTGACGGTGCCCATGCCAGCCGTCAGGTACGTGCTCGTGCCGGGCACAGCCGCAGGGTCCGCCGTGGCGGCAACCGCACCGTCAACCTCTTGGGTGACGGTCATCGACGTGAGCCAGACCTTGCCGGGGACTTTGAGACTGAGATCGTTGAGGAAGTACGACCAGCGCACCTCCTTGCCCATCGCCAGGCCGAGCTGGGCCTCCGCAGCCTCGACCTGGGCGTACACGATCGGCACCTCGGCGTACTGCGCCTGCTGCGCCTGAAGCCGCGCTTGACGCGCCGTGGCGTCGTCGAGGTCGCTCTGCGCGTCGTTGACCGCTGCGTTGGCGAGCAGCATGAGGGCGCCGACAACGGCGACGGCTGCGAGCACGCCGGCACCCAATCCGGCTTGTACCTTGCGGAAGCGGCGCTGCTCCTCGATCTCGGGAGGAAGCAGGTTCACCCGTGGCAGCGTCGCAAGGCGGGTCGCGGTAGTGGTGCTCATGATGCGACTCCGAGCGCCAGGCCGACCGGTACGGCGGACAGCGGCTCGACGAAAGCGATCTGCTCAGGAGAGAGACCGGTGCGGCCCATCCGCAGGCTGTTCATCGGGCTGCCCACCTCGACCGGTACCCGCGTCGTGGCCTGCAACCGCTGGGCGAGCCCACCGAGGCGTGCTCCGCCACCGGTGAGGACGAGCCGAGAGATCGGTGCGGACCCGCTGGAGGCCAGGTAGTAGTCGAGCGAGCCGCGAATCTCGTCGACGAATGCTGCGGTCACCGCTTCGACCACGCGGGCGGCGGCTTGCATGCCGGCCACGTCGTCTCCGCCGAGGCTCAGCTGCTGCTTGACCGCTTCGGCCTGGTCCTGCGGCACGCCCATCCGCTCCGCGACCGCGTCAGTGACGTCCTGGCCGCCCATCAGCAGGATTCGTACGAAACGCGGCACGCCACCCTGGTGCACGACGATGTTCGTCACGCGGGCACCGACGTCGACCAGCGCCTCGACGTGCGCGCCCATCCCTAGCTCGTCGGAGTTGGCGAGCGAGCGGATGACCGCGAAAGAGGTGAGGTCGACCATCACCGGCGAAAGACCGGCCTTCTGGACCGCCTCCAGGCTGGCGTTGACCATGTCACGTGAGGCGGCGACCAGCAGGCCTCGCAACATCCGGTTGCCGCCGTCCGCGCCCAGCTCCTCGAGCGGGTGGAAGTCCAGCACCGCTTGGTCGACGGGCATCGGGACGAAGTCCTGCACCTGGAAGGCGAGTGACTTCCGAAGCTCGTCGGCAGGCATCCACGGCAGGTCGACCTGGCGAACGATGACTTTCTGGTTCGCAACGCCGATGGCGACCTTCTTGCTGCTGAACTTGGTGTGCGCCCACAGCTGCTTGATGGCGACGGCGACAGCATCGGGGTCGACGACCTCACCGTCGCGGACGGCGCCCGGAGGGAGAGCCACCTGACCGAACTTCTCGAGGGTGACGTGGCCCTTGCCGAACGACAGCTCGGCGGCGCGCACACCCGAGGTCCCGATGTCGAGACCGATGGCGGATCGACCTGCCACGACGCTTTCCCTCCCACATGCGACGGATGTCGCGTGGTGACCTCAAGAGGTCTTGTCAGAACAGGGCATCGGACGCATCGCGTCACCGCTTGAGGATCGGGATCAGCCCAGAACGCCGTCGAGGTAAAGGTCTGCCAAAGCACCACCCCACAGGATCGCCGTGAACGCCCCGGCAAGCATGAAGGGACCGAACGGGATCTGCGACTTGCGGCCAGCGCGGCGCACGGCCATCAGCGCAGCGCCCACGACACCGCCGAAGAGGAAGCCGAGAAACCCTCCGGCGATCACCTCCGCCCAGCCGAGCCAGCCGAGATAGAGACCGAGCACACCCGCGAGCTTGACGTCACCGAAGCCCATGCCGGCGGGGTAGATGAAGGCGAGCAGGAAGTAGAAGCCGTAGAGAGCGGCCATGGCGATGGCAGCGCGGAGGAGGTCGTCCCACTCCCCCGTGGCTGCGGCCGCGATGGCAAGCAGGCCACCAGAAACGACGTAGGACGGCAGCACGATCGCGTTGGGCAGTCGCTTGACGTCGAGGTCGATCATCCAGAGTGCAACGCCGATGGCTGCCAGGTAGAGGAACGCGGGCAGCGCGGCGTCGGAACCGAAGCGCGCCGTCATCACGACGAAGACGAGCCCGGTGGCCAGCTCCACCAGCGGGTAGCGACGGCTGATGGGTGCGCCGCAGTCCCGGCACTTCCCTCGCAGCAGCAGCCAGCTGGCGACGGGGATGTTGTCCCTCGGGCGCACCGGGGTCCCGCATCGCGGACATTGCGACGCGGGCTGCACGACCGACTCGCCCCGGGGCACCCGCCAGATGACGACGTTGAGGAACGACCCGACGGCAAGACCGAGAACGGCGGTCAGCAGCCAGAGGGCGATCACAGGGAACGTCCTACCTCAGGTCGGTCAGGAACCCGTGTACTCCAGCCACAGTGTCGTGGAGATGATCGAGGTGAACGGCGCGTCGGAGTTCGGGTCGTAGTAGATCGCCGGGTTCTTTATCTCGGTCGTGGTCACGAGGTCGGGGTTACCCGTCTGGCACTGGTTCCCGACCACGATGGCGCCTACGGCGCCGGCGCTGCTGGTCTCCATCTGCATCTGGTCACCGGCGACGAACATGCCGCTGATGACAGGAGCCGCGGTTGCCCCCGACCCGGCCGACCAGTTGGCGTGCGTCGTGATGTCGGAGTCGGCGTACATGAAGAGGTTCGTCATCGACGGTGCACGCATGTCGTAGTGGTCCCAGTTGATGTTGCCGTACTTCTTGTTTGCACAGGAGTCCTGGTCCTTGGCCTGGGCGATCACAGTGATGTTGTCGATGGCGGTGTTGCCGTTTCCGACGTCCGCACTGCCTTCGAAGATGTAGTAGATCCCGGACTGGGTGACGTTGCTCGCCTTCCAGATGTGGGTGCTGGCGACATAGCTCCAGCCGCGGAAGGAGTTGAGGTTGCCGGCATTGAGGACCTCCGTCGCGCTGCACGGCGCTCCCGTGGCGGCCCGCGGCCGCGCAGTCCCGTCAGGGCACAGGTCGTACCACGGCCCGAGGTAGGTCGTGCCGGAGTACGCCGCGTACTCCGGATGGTCGCTGCGGTTTCGGTAGTACAGCAGCTCGGCGTCGACGGTGGGGATCCGCTGGACCGGTGTCTGGACCGCTGCGCCGCCAGGGTTGAGCGTGCTGGTGAAGTTGTTGCTCTGCGCCGTCGAGGTACCTGTGCTGGTGACCGCTCCGGTCACCGTCGGGTTGCCGTTGGTGGTGACCGACCCGTTGGTGTGCACGCTGGCGACGCTCGGGTCAACGCCGTAGGCAGCGGTGACTTTGGTACTCGCGTCGAACGAGAGGTTGCCACCGGATAGCACCGCGTGCGTGGGTCGGTACGGCAGGAAGAGGTACTCCGCCTTGAGCATGCGGACCTTCCTGACCTGCGCGGCCGCACCGTAGCTCGGCACGAAGCTCATGGCGTAGACCTTGCCGTACTTGGGATACAAGCCGTTCACGAGAGCCGTGGGCGGCTTCCAGATGACGTACTCCCCCACACCGCCTTGTCGTCGGCACGCGGCCGTCGTCGCGATCTGGTTGAGCACGGTGCGGGCCTCAGCTCGCTGGCCCGCTTCCGTGGTCGCGGTCTGCGCGATCGTGGTCGTCGGGCAGCTGCCTCCCGGGTCAGCCGCGGACGGGATCGGATAGTCGGAGTTGGACTCGTCGAAGGCCTTCTGCAACTTGGCCAAGGCGTAGTCGATGCCGTTCTCGGCGGTGGCAAGCGCCTGCTCGTACGTCACCCGGTTGCGGCTCGACGTGATGCTGTTCACGGCGATGCTTGCCGAGACGGCCACGAGCCCGGTCACCAGCCCCATGATCCCGATCACCAGGATCATGCCCATGCCGTTGTCGCAGCCGGTGCGCCGCAACCGGTGGCAGAGCAGCGCGGTCATTTGGTCCCCTTGTTCCGCAGGCGGGCGGTGAAGGCCGCCTGGCGCTGGTTGGTCCCTATGCCGATCTTCGAGTCGTAGGTGAGCCCGATCTGGACCACCTGGCTCTTGTCCACTGTCTTGCCGGCTTCGTAGGTGAACACCGTCTGCACGATCAGC
>JACCUZ010000194.1 GCA_013698395.1 Sporichthyaceae bacterium | reverse complement strand
GGTCGCGACCCACGACGGCGACGGGACGATGGCCGTCGAACGCTCCGACCTCGCCCAGCACGTGAGCCGCCGCGACGGACAGGTCCAGTGCCAGCTCCGCGGTGAGATCCCGGTTGGCCAGCCCGCGGACACCGTCGGTGCCGAAGATGCTCCCCATGCCGTCCGCCGCTGAGGCGGAGCTCAGCGCTTGCTGTACTGGGGCGCCTTGCGGGCCTTCTTCAGCCCGTACTTCTTGCGCTCCTTCGCCCGCGGGTCACGGGTGAGGAACCCGGCGCGCTTCAGCGACGGCCGGTTCCCGTCGGTGTCGATGGCGTTCAGTGCGCGAGCGATGGCCAGCCGCAGGGCGCCGGCCTGGCCCGAGACGCCACCGCCGTGGATCCGCGCGATGATGTCGAAACGGTTCTCTGCTCCGAGTGTCATGAACGGCTCGTTGACCAGCTGCTGGTGGACCTTGTTCGGGAAGTATTGGTCCAGGGGTCGTCCGTTGACGACCCACTGCCCACTGCCGGGGACGATGCGGACCCGGGCGATGGCCTGCTTGCGCCGGCCGGTCGCCGCGCCGGGCGCGGTGACGATCTCGCGGGGCGTGGACGAGGTGAAGGACTCCGACGACTCGGAGGTGAAGCTCTCCGGAGCGTCGTCGAGGTCGGCACTCATGGCGTCGACGGCGTCGGTGTCGGCCGTTTCGGTGCCATCGGGGGTGTCGAAGGTGCTCTCAGCGGTGGTCTCGGCCACGGTGGTCTCGATCTCTTCTCGGCTAGCGCGGGGTCGGCGGTCAGTCGTCGCTTACTGTGCGACCTGGATGATCTCGAAGGGCTGCGGGGACTGCGCCTGGTGCGGATGCTCGGGGCCGGCATAGACCTTGAGCTTCCTGAGCATGTTCCGCCCGAGCGAGTTGTGGGGCAGCATCCCCTTGACCGCCTTCTCGACGGCCTTCTCCGGGTGACGCTCGAGGAGCTCGGAGTACGGCGTGGCGCGCAGGCCTCCCGGGTAACCGGAGTGGCGGTAGGCCAGCTTGGACTCGCGCTTGTTGCCGGTCAGGGCGACCTTGCCCGCGTTGATGACGACGACGAAGTCACCCGTGTCGACGTGTGGGGCGTAGATCGGCTTGTGCTTTCCGCGCAGCAGCGTGGCCGCCTGGGTGGCGAGCCGGCCGAGCACGACGTCGGTGGCGTCGATGACGTGCCACTGACGCGTGACGTCGCCGGGCTTGGGGCTGTACGTGCGCACGGGAAGGCCCATTTCGTTGCGAGGTGATGGCTCGTGCCCGCACCGATGGGCAGGCACAACGACCTCGCAGACTACCGTCCGCCACCGGAGGGGGTCAAAGCGAGGGCTCACCCCACCGTCGCGGACGGGACGTGGGACACCTGGTCCCAGACGAAGGTCACCGACGCCCCGCCCGCCGGCACGGTGAGCGAGATGTTACCTCCGCCGGCAGCACCCCCCGCTCCGTAGTTGACGTCCCAGGAGTCGTTGATGGTCACCTTCCACGCATAGGTCCCGGCCGGCAGGGAGAACGTGTTCTTCCAGAGACCGTCCGTCTCGTCGAAGGCCAGGCGCGAGGCAACGCAGGTCGGGACCCAGTCGCTCGGGCAGCCGAGCTCGGACTGGAGGTCACCGGCGACGGTCACCGTGCCGACGAGGGGCCGCGGCGGGGCCACCGTGACGGTGACGGGCGCGCTCGTGACCGTTGTCCCGTCGGGCTCCGAGAGGATCGCCCGGTAGCTCACCACGGTGCCGAGCGCCAGCGCCGAGACGTCGTCGAACGCGGTGTAGACGGGCGACGAGTCATCGGTCCCGATCGAGGTCCAGGCGCCTCCCGACACGCTGCGCTGGAACTCCACGACATGGGTGGCGCGCTCCGGGTCGACGGTGGCCTGCACCACGACGTCCGCCAGCCGGGTGACCTCCCCGCCGTCCGCCGGGGCGGTGATCGTAAGCGTCGGCAAAGGCACGGTGGTCGATCGGGTCTGGCTCGACGAGGTGTGCCCGCCGTTGTCCAGGACCACCGCCCGGTACTGCAGGGGCGTCCCCGGCGCGAACGGGGTGACGTCGTGGAACACCTGGTACGGCGCCGAGTCGTCGGTGCCGACGGGCTGCCAGGCCCCGTCGCCCACCTTTGCGAGGAAGGTCACCTCGTAGAAGGAGCTCCCCGCCACCTCGGCCGACACGTGCATGCGACCCCGCGACTGCTCGGCAGGCTGTGGCTCGCTCAGGACGACGGCGGGCGCCGCCTTCGAGCGCGGGATCCGGCCCGCGGACTCGTAGACCACAGCCGACAGCGCCGGGACAGTCACCCGGAGCTTTCGGTCCGCCGAGGTCTTGATCCGGTACGGCCCGTCGCCGTAGACGCGGAGGAAGCTGCGCTTGCCGACGTACGTCGAGATGTCGGCGGGCTTTGGCGACTCGCTGTTGTTGAGCGCGACGACGTACTCACGCTGCTCGCTACGGTCGATCCGCGAGAACGCGTAGATCCCCGCGCCGCTGTCCGCGAAGCGGTGCTGGTGGGCACCGTCACGCAAGGCCGGATGCGCCGTGGTGACCTCGGCGAGCCGGCGGATCGCCTGGTAGAGCGGATGCGCGGGCTCGAAGTTGTCCTGGGCATGCGTGCGGTCGGTGCCGAGCAGGTCGTCGTCGAGGTAGTCGGCCACCTGGCTCGCGAACATCGTCTGGCGCGCGACCTGGTCGCCGCCCGACCCGGTGAAGCCTTGCTCGTCCCCGTAGTAGATGACCGGGTTGCCGCGGGAGAAGTACATGAGCTCGTGCGCGAGCCGGTCACGGGCCATCAGCTCGGCGTCGCTCGCACCACCGTTGTCGGTGGAGACGAAGTGCCCGATCCGGCCCATGTCGTGGTTACCGAGGAACGTCGGCAGCTGGTAGACGTTGGAGTCGGCGTCGGTGTACCAGTCGTCGCCAGCGAAGAAGGACCGCAGCTGGTCAGCCGGCTGGCTGCGGGAGGCGAAGTTGCGCGCCGCCTCCTGGAACGGGAAGTCGAGCACGGCCTGCATGCGGTCGGTCGTCGTGAAGTGCGACGTGAAGCTCTTCGTGGTGTCGAACACCTCGCCGAACATGAAGAACTCGTCCTTGCCGACCGAGTGCGCGTAGGCCAGCACCTCAGGGCCGAACTTCTGCCAGAACTCGACGTTGACGTGCTTCATGGTGTCGATGCGGAAGCCGTCGACGCCGAAGTCGCCGATCCACTTCTTGTAGATGTCGATCATCCCGTCGAGCACCGTCGGGTGCTCGGTGAACAGGTCGTCGAGGCCGAAGAAGTCGCCGTAGTAGGAGTCCTCACCGGTGAATGTGGTGTTGCCCCGGTTGTGGTACAGCGTGACGTCGTTGAGCCACGCCGGCACCTTGAGGTTCGTCTCGCCGGGCTCGAGGACAGGGGTGTACGGGAACGACACCGCGGGGTCCAGGTCCGGGAAGCTGTTCGTGCCGGCGTAGTCACGGTCGTCGAAGGGGACACCCGCGGCGGTGCGATAGGGCTCGACGTCCTTGGAGACGTACGCCGTCCGGGCGCCCTCCTCATAGCCGATCACGTCGGCCGTGTGGTTGGTGATGATGTCGAAGTAGACCTTCATGCCCCGGGCGTGGGCCGCCTCGATCAACGCACGCAGGTCGTCGTTGGACCCGAGGTGCGGGTCGATCTGGGTGAAGTCGGTGATCCAGTAGCCGTGGTACCCGGCTGACGGCCCGTCCTCGAGCTGGACCGCCTTGTTCTTGAAGCTCGGCGTCAGCCAGATCGAGGTGGTCCCGAGCCCCTCGATGTAGTCCAGCTGCTGCAGCAGGCCGGCGAGGTCACCGCCGTTGTAGAAGCCCTTGTGGGTCGGATCGAACCCGGACACCAGGCGGTCCGGGCCGAGCCCGCCGTCGTCGTTCGCCGGGTTTCCGTTCTCGAACCGGTCGGCCATCACGAAGTAGAAGTTCTCGTCGGTGACCGGGGCCCGCAGCGAGTGCAGCGCATCCGCCGACGACCTGACCTTCTTCTTCGCCGCGGCCGGCCCGACGGTCGGCCCCATCAGGCCGACGAGGAGGGCTACTGCGGCCAGTAGGGCGAGAACGAGCCGGGCGAGAGGGGCGCGACGTGGCATCCGGATCTCCTGTGGAGAGCGACGGTAACCGACGCGCGAAACCTAGCCGTAACCCAAGGAATCGGAAACCCCCAGGTCACCGGGCTCGCTGCACCCGTCCCTCGTGCCACACGGGCTCGTCGGACTCGTAGACCGTGCCGTCGGCACCGAACACCAGGAACCTGTCGAAACCTCGCGCGAACCACCGGTCGTGCGTCACGGCGACCACCGTGCCGTCGAAGGCCGCCAGCCCCTCTTCCAGGGCCTCGGCGGAGACGATGTCCAGGTTGTCGGTCGGCTCGTCGAGCAGCAGCAGGGTGGCGCCGGAGAGCTCGAGGAGCAGGATCTGCAGCCGCGCTTGCTGCCCACCGGAGAGCGTGTCGAAGGTCTGCTCGGCGGCGTACGCGAGCTCGTACCGGTCCAGCGCCCTGGATGCCTCCTCGCGGCCCACCCCTGACCGGTGGGCGTCGCCACGCCAGAGGATGTCGAGCAGCGACCGGCCCCCGAGCTCCCGGTGCTCGTGGGTCTGGGCGAACCACCCCGGCCGGACCCGCGCGCCCAGCCGAGCGCGACCGGTGTGCGCCACCGGCGCGATACGCGTGTCGTCGACCGGGCGGTGCTCCACGTCAGGGTCGGTGCCCCCGGCAGCGAGCAGCCGCAGGAAGTGGGACTTGCCCGACCCGTTGGAGCCCAGAACAGCGACCCGGTCGCCGTACCAAACCTCGAGGTCGAACGGCTTCATCAGCCCCGTCAGCTCGAGTCCCTCCGCGATTGCCGCCCGCTTTCCGGTCCGGGCACCGCGAAGGCGCATCCGCACGTCCTGCTGCAAGGGGATCGCCTGCGGGGGACCGGCTTCCTCGAACATCCGTAGCCGGGTCACCGCCGCCTGGTACCGCGACGCCAGGCCGTCGTTGTAGGCGGCCTTCTGCTTGTACATCAGCACCAGAGCCTTGATCTTGGCGTGCTCCTCGTCCCAGCGGCGGCGCAGCTCCTCGAGGCGCGCGAAGCGCTCCCGGCGAGCCTCGTGGTAGGTCGCGAATCCCCCACCGTGAGTCCAGGTGACGTTCCCCCCCGCGCCGAGCTCCACCGTCACCACTCGGGTGGCCGACCGGGCCAGCAGCTCACGGTCGTGCGAGACGAAGAGCACCGTCTTCGGCGACTCGCGAAGGACCTGTTCGAGCCACAGCTTGCCCTGGACGTCCAGGTAGTTGTCCGGCTCGTCGAGCAGAAGCACCTGGTCTGGGCCGCGCAGCAACGCTTCGAGCACGACCCGCTTCTGCTCCCCACCCGAGAGCGTCCGCACCTCCCGCCACTGCGCCTTTTCGAACGGCACGCCCAACGCGGCCACGGTGCAGGTGTCCCAGAGCACCTCGGCGTCATAACCCCCGGCGTCTGCCCAGTCGGCCAGCGCCTGGGCGTAGCGCATCTGGGTCTGCTCGTCGTCGCGCTCCATCATCGCGAGCTCGGCCTGCTCCAAGGAGACCGCGGCAGCGCGCACACCCGGCGGCGCCACGGACACCAGCAGGTCGCGCACCGAGGAGCCGTCGCGTACCGAGCCGACGAACTGCCGCATGACACCCAGCCCGCCTGACCTGCCGATCGAGCCCTCGTGCGGGTCCAGGTCCCCGGCGACGAGCCTGAGCAGCGTCGTCTTACCGGCCCCGTTGGCACCGACCAGAGCAACCTTCGCGCCGTCGCCGACCCGGAAGGACACGTCGGAGAGCAGGCACCGACCGGCCGGGAGGTAATAGCTGACGCCGTTGACGTCGACATGGCCCACGGGTCCTGAGTGTGGAGCAGTGGCGGCTGTGCGGCGACCCAGTTCTGGTCAGCTCAACGTACGCGGGGCCTCCGGGTCGGTCAGATCGACCACGACATCGGCTCGCGACCAGGGGTCGGCGGTGTCCTCGTACAGCGACCAGGCGCCCAGATAGCGCCGGTGGTAGAGCTCGCGCACCTCCGCCGGAGAGCCCAGGTCACCGTCACGGACCAACGCCCGAGCCACAACCGCCGCCGGGTCCGCCACGAGCAGGATGGCGAGGTCCCAGCTCCCGAACCCGCGGTCCAGGAGGAACTCGCCGTCGACAAGGAGGACTGAGTCGGGCGTGAGGTCCACGGCGGGCGGCGCGACAGGCGTCTCGTCGGCGAGGTCGAAGCTCGCCGTCACGACGGGCCTCGACCGGGCTGCCGGCTCCAGCACCAGACGCCGCAGCGCAGCGGCGTCGTAGGAGTCGCGGAGGTATCCCTCCGCCGAGAGCCGCTCCCGCCGGTGCCGCACATCTTTGGGCTGGTGGAAGTCGTCGTAGGCGACGCGTACGACGGGGCGCCCGGCTCCCGAGACCACCATCTCGAGCTGACCGGCGAGCGTCGTCTTGCCCACGCACGACATCCCGTCGACGGCGACGGTGCGGGGCCGGTCCTCCGGCAGCGCGAGGATGCGCCCTCCCAACGCCACCAGCAGCTCGTCGCGGGTCACGGTGCCGAACCTGGCTCGGTCGAGGGCAGGTCGCGCACGGGTCGGAGTCGCCGGGTCACGAGCGCACGGTCCGCCAGCTGGGAGTCCGGTGGGTACCGGACCTCCTCGAGCGTGAGTCCATGGGCGGGCGCGACCTGCACGTCAGCCACCCGCTCTCGGCCGGCCAGCACCTGGGCCGGCCAGCCGACCGGCCGCCGGCCGTCGCCTACCGCGAGCAGGGCGCCGACCAGGGCGCGCACCATGCTGTGGCAGAAGGCGTCGGCGACCACCCGCCCCACGACCAGCCCCGTGTCCTGCTGCTCGGTCGGCGGCCGCGCCCATGACAGCTCGAGCAGGGTCCGCACCGTCGTCGCACCCTCACGCCGCCGACAGAAGGCGGCGAAGTCGTGCTCTCCGAGCAGACCTGCGGACGCCTCGACCATGCGCCCGACGTCCAGCGGTCGACGGTGGTGGAGCACCTCGTGGCGCCGCAGCGGGTCGACTCCGAACGGCGCGTCGCTCACGCGGTAGGCGTAGCGCCGCCACAGGGAAGAGAATCTCGCGTCGAACCCAGCCGGCGCCACCGCCACCGACCGGAGCCCGAGGTCGGCAGGCAGCACGCCGACCAGGCGCTGTCCCAGCACGTCGGCCGTCCGCTCGTACGCCTCCCTCGTCACGTCGAGATGCACGACCTGCCCCCGCGCATGCACGCCCGCGTCAGTGCGACCAGCGCACGTCGTCGGCGCGGCAGCGGTGCGAAGCACGGTGCGCAACGCGTCCTCGAGCACGTCCTGCGCGGTGCGCCGGTCGGGCTGGCGGGCCCAGCCCGCGAAGCCCGTGCCGTCATAGGCCAGATCGAGCCGCAGCCGGACGAGCCCACCGTCCCCTGCCGGAGGGTCGGGCAGGGCTACTCGGCCGACTTCTTGGCCTCGTCGGAGGCGTCCTCCGCCATGTCGGCGAAGGCCTCGGCCTCGCCGGCTGCCTCCTCGACCTTGGGGTCATCGGTCACCTCGGCGGCAGCGCCGGCAGCGTCGGCGGCCGCACGGGCTTCGGCGGCCGCCTGCTCGGCACCCTCGACGTCACCCTCCGCCGCGTCGTCGGCGGCCTCCTCGGCCGCGGCCGCTGCCGTCTCCGCGGCAGCCACTGCCGTCTCGGCCGGAGACGCCGCAGCTTTCTTCGCCGGTGCCTTCTTCGCGCTGCGCCTCGTCGCCGCCTCCCCCTCCCGGACGGTCTCGGCCTTGGCGGTGAGCGCCTCGACCAGCTCGATGACCGCCATCGGGGCGTTGTCGCCCTTACGCGGTCCCACCTTGGTGATCCGGGTGTAGCCGCCGGGCCGGTTCTCGTAGCGGGGACCGATCTCGGCGAACAGCTCGTGCACGACGCTCTTGTCGCGTACGACGGTCATCACCCGGCGGCGGGCGTGCAGGTCACCGCGCTTGGCAAAGGTGATGAGCCGCTCGGCCAGCGGCCGCAGCCGCTTGGCCTTGGCCTCCGTGGTGGTGATCCGGCCGTGCTCGAACAGTGCGGTGGCGAGGTTCGCCAGCATGAGCCGCTCGTGCGCGGGACCGCCGCCGAGGCGGGCGCCCTTGGTGGGGGTGGGCATGGTCGTTGCTCTCCAAGTCCTCGAGCGATCAGTACTGCTCGTCCTCGACGTAGGCCATGTCGTCGTCGGCGCCGTAGTTGTCCACAACCGTGCTCGGGTCGAACCCGGGCGGGCTGTCCTTGAGCGCCAGTCCCATCGAGTGCAGCTTGGCCTTGACCTCGTCGATCGACTTGGCGCCGAAGTTGCGGATGTCGAGCAGGTCGGCCTCGCTGCGGCTGACGAGCTCACCGACCGTGTGGATGCCCTCACGCTTGAGGCAGTTGTACGAGCGCACGGTCAGCTCGAGATCCTCGACCGGCAGGGCGAGGTCTGCGGCCAGCGCCGCGTCGGTGGGCGAGGGGCCCATGTCGATGCCCTCGGCCTCGACGTTGAGCTCGCGAGCAAGACCGAAGAGCTCGACGAGGGTCTTGCCGGCCGACGCCATCGCGTCGCGCGGGGTCATCGAACGCTTGGTCTCGACGTCGACGATCAGCTTGTCGAAGTCGGTGCGCTGCTCGACGCGGGTGGCCTCGACCTTGTAGGTCACCTTCAGCACAGGTGAGTAGATCGAGTCGATCGGGATGCGGCCGATTTCCTGGCCTACCTGCTTGTTCTGCACCGCGGAGACGTAACCGCGCCCACGCTCGACCGTGAGCTCCATCTCGAGCTTGCCCTTCGCGTTCAGCGTCGCGATGTGCAGGTCAGGGTTGTGCACCTCGACGCCGGCGGGTGGGGCGATGTCAGCGGCGGTGACCGCGCCGGGACCCTGCTTGCGCAGGTACATCACGACCGGCTCGTCCACCTCGGAGCTCACGACGAGCCCCTTGACGTTGAGGATGATCTCGGTGAGGTCCTCCTTGACGCCGGGGACGGTGGTGAACTCGTGCAGCACCCCGTCCACGCGGATGCTCGTGACCGAGGCACCCGGGATGGAGGAGAGCAAGGTCCGGCGCAGTGAGTTGCCCAGGGTGTAGCCGAAGCCGGGCTCCAGCGGCTCGATGACGAACCGGGAGCGGTAGTCCTCGACGACGTCTTCGGAGAGGGAGGGTCGCTGTGCGATGAGCATGTCAGGTGTCCTTTCCACGGGCGTCCGCCATTTGACGCCTCGTGCGGTGGTGCGCCCGGGAGCGGCGTCGGTCTGCCGCCCCAGGGGTGGGGCTGTGCTACTTGCTGTAGAGCTCGACGATCAGCTGCTCCTGGACCGGTGTGTCGATGACCTGCCTGGCTGGCAGGGAGTGCACCAGGATGCGCATCCGGTTGGGAATGACCTCGATCCACGCAGGAACCGGGCGCTCGCCGGCCTCGGCGCGCGCCACGATGAAGGGCGTGAGCTCCAGCGAGCTCTGCCGTACCTCGATGATGTCGTTCTCGGTGACGCGGTACGACGGGATGTCGACCTTGTGACCGTTGACCACGATGTGCCCGTGGCGGACCAGCTGGCGTGCCATGTCGCGGCTCTTGGCGAACCCGGCGCAGTAGACGACGTTGTCCAGACGGCTCTCGAGGATCCGCAGCAGGTTCTCGCCCGTCTTGCCCTGCCGGCGGTTGGCCTCGTCGTAGTAGCCACGGAACTGCTTCTCGAGAACGCCGTAGATCCGGGTCGCCTTCTGCTTCTCCCGCAGCTGCAGGAGGTACTCGCTGTCCTTGGTCCGACCACGGCCGTGCTCACCCGGAGGGTACGGACGGATCTCGATCGGGCACTTCGGCGACTCGCACTTGCTGCCCTTGAGGAACAGCTTCATCTTCTCGCGGCGGCAGCGCTTGCAGTCCGCCCCTGTGTACCTGGCCATGTGTCCTTCTCCTCGCCCTCGTCCGCGTCAGACCCGGCGCCGCTTGGGAGGGCGGCAGCCGTTGTGCGGGACAGGGGTGACGTCCTGGATGGTCCCCACCTCGAGCCCGGCCGCCTGCAGCGACCGGATCGCGGTCTCCCGGCCCGAGCCCGGGCCCTTGACGAAAACGTCGACCTTGCGCATGCCGTGCTCCTGTGCGCGGCGTGCGGCGCTTTCTGCCGCCATCTGCGCCGCGAACGGTGTCGACTTGCGCGAGCCCTTGAAGCCGACATGGCCGGCAGAGGCCCAGGCGATCACGTTGCCCATCGGGTCGGTGATCGAGACGATCGTGTTGTTGAACGTGCTCTTGATGTGCGCGTGGCCGTGGGCCACGTTCTTCTTCTCCTTGCGGCGCACCTTCTTGGCGCCCGCCCCTTGGCGGCTCTTCGGAGGCATCGGCTGGTTCTCTCCTTGAGGTGTTCGGCGTGAAGGTCAGCCCACCGGGGGTTGCTCTTCGGGGGATCACGGGGGGCGCAGCCCCCCGTGTGTCACTTCTTGCCGACCTTCTTCTTGCCGGCGATCGCCTTACGCGGGCCCTTGCGGGTGCGGGCGTTGGTGTGGGTGCGCTGGCCGTGCACGGGAAGGCCCCGGCGGTGCCGGATGCCCTCGTAGCAGCCGATCTCGACCTTGCGCCGGATGTCGGCCTGCACCTCACGGCGCAGGTCGCCCTCGATCCGGTAGTTGGCCTCGATCCAGTCACGCAGTTTGAGCAGCTCGTCGTCCCCTAGGTCGCGGACCCGGGTCTGCGGGCTGATGCCGGTCTGCACAAGCGTCTCGGCTGAACGGCTGCGGCCGACGCCGAAGATATAGGTCAGGGCGATCTCCACACGCTTCTCGCGTGGGAGGTCGACGCCTACGAGGCGTGCCATCGGGCGGGTCTCCTTCGTTGTCTCCAGGTCGTGCCCGCCGCTCCCCCACCCCGCCCGGGGTGGATGGCCCCGGCCTGGTCCGGGGGTGACCCGTCGCCCTCGCGAGGAGGACGTCGGGGCGCGGCGTGCTGTGGTCGGGCAAAGCTTGCGCCGGCTCGGGGACCGGGCGGTCGGGGGACCGCTTAGCCCTGGCGCTGCTTGTGACGCACGTTGTCGCAGATCACCATGACCCGGCCGTGTCGGCGGATCACCTTGCACTTGTCGCAGATCTTCTTGACGCTCGGCTTGACCTTCATGGGGATGTTCGCAGCCTCGGGTCGAGCGGTCGGATGGTCACTTGTAGCGGTAAACGATGCGTCCACGGTTGAGGTCGTACGGACTGAGCTCCACCACCACGCGGTCCTCGGGAAGGATCCGGATGTAGTGCTGGCGCATTTTGCCGCTGATGTGGGCGAGAACCTTGTGGCCGTTGGTCAGCTCCACGCGGAAGAACGCGTTCGGCAGGGCTTCGACCACGGTGCCCTCGATCTCGATGACCCCGTCCTTCTTCGGCATGTCCTCCGCAATCACTGTCGGGCACTTCATCAGGGCAGGAGCAGGCGCCCCTGCCAGGGGTGGCGCACATCGGAACGGTTCCTCGGGTGCCACCCATGCCAGACCAGCCGCGGGGCATGGGTAACGAGGCTCGTGAGCCAGCGCACGAGTCTACGACACGCCGGGCCAGATCAGGAAATCAATGCCGATCGCGGCCGAAGAGAGTTCCGGCCAGCAGCACGGCCCCCCACGGACCGGCCACCCACATCGGCCAGAAGTAGATCCACTCCTGTGCGGACAGGGAGACAGCGGCCCAGATCACCACGTTGACCAGCACAGCGGTGGCCCACGTCGCCCAGGCCGCTCGCATCACCCGGCCGGGAGGCCCGCCGCTGCGCCGGACCGGCAGGGGCTCGTCACCTGTGCGGGGCCGGGCCGTGGGCAACGCAGGGAGGTCCTGGGTCAGCGGCACAAGGTCGGCATGCGTACGGGCCGCGAACGTCGCGTCGAGGCGCTCCCCGAACTCCTCCACCGTAAGCCGGCCCTCGGCGTGGGCGACCCGCAGGCGCTCGGCGACGGCCTCGCGGTCGTCGTCGGATGCCCGGACCGACAGGTGGTCACCCGCGCCGCGTGCGCCGTCACTCACGCTTCCAGCCTAGCCACCGGCGCGCGTGGTCAGCCCGCGGTCACGCCCAGCGCCGCCATCCTGGCCCGACCGCCGTCCAGTGCCGTCAGCACCCACGGACCGTCCTCGGTGACGGTGAACGTGTGCTCGAAGTGGGCGGCCACGCTGCCGTCGGTCGTCGCCACCGTCCAGTGGTCGGCCAGCTCCCGGGTGTGGCGGCCGCCCAGGGTCAGCATCGGCTCGACGGCCAGGACCAGCCCCCGGACCAGCTTGGGGCCGCGGCCCGGCCGGCCGTAGTTGAGCACGTGCGGCTCCTGGTGCATCTCAGTGCCGATGCCGTGGCCGCCGTACTCCTCGACGATGCCGAAGGTCCCCTGGGCCCGCACGTAGCTCTCGACGGCGTGCGAGATGTCCGACACCTTGCCCCCCGGCCTGGCGGCGGCGAAGCCGCGCCACATCGACTCCTCGCACACACGCAGAAGCTCGCGTACCGGCTCGGGCACCTCCCCGACGGCGACGGTCGTGGCGGCGTCACCGTGCCAACCGTCGAGGACCGCCCCGCAGTCGATGGAGATGACGTCACCCTCCCTGAGGGCACGCTCCCCCGGGATGCCGTGCACGACCTCGTCGTTGATCGACGCGCAGATCGAGGCGGGGAAGGGCGGGACAGCCGGATGCGGCTGGTAGCCCTTGAAGGACGGCACCGCCCCGGCCGCCCGAATGGTCGACTCCGCCAGCCGGTCGAGCTCGAGGGTGCTCACGCCGGCGACGGCAGCCTCCCGAAGGGTCTCGAGGGTGCGGCCCACGACCAGCCCGGCGGCCCGCATCCGCTCGATCTCGGCGTCGGTCTTGATCTGGATCATGCGGTCCCGCTTCCTGAACATGGCGGTCGCCCGGGCGGTCGGTTCTGCTGACCGGTTCAGACGCCGAAGCGGCGCAAGGCGTTGGTGGCCCGCTCGGTGACGTCCTCGACCGGACCCGCCGCGTCGACCCCGCGGAGCAGGCCCCGGTCGCCGTAGTAGCCGATGAGCGGCGAGGTCTGGTCGGCGTAGACCTCGAGGCGGTGGCGGACCGTGTCCTCGCTGTCGTCGTCGCGCTGGAACAGCTCGCCGTCGCACCGGTCGCAGCGTCCCTCGGACGAGGGCGGGTCGAAGTCGAGGTGCCAGACGTGCCCGCACCGGCGGCAGGTCCGCCGGCCCGACAGCCGGCGTACGACCTCCTCGTCGTCGACGACCAGCTCGAGCACGACGTCGATGGCGGCGCCCTGCTCGGCCAGCATGCCGTCAAGGACCTCCGCTTGGTGCACCGTGCGCGGGAAGCCGTCGAGCAGGAAGCCCTCGGTCACGTCGTCGTCGCGCAGCCGGTCCTCCACCATGCCGATCGTGACCTCGTCGGGCACGAGGTCGCCCGCATCCATGTACTTCCTCGCCTCGAGCCCCAGGTCGGTCTCCTGGCTGACGTGGGCCCGGAAGAGGTCGCCGGTGGCGATCTTCGGGATCGCGAAGTGTGCAGCGAGGAACTGCGCCTGGGTCCCCTTGCCTGCCCCGGGCGGCCCAACGAGTACGAGCCGCACTAGCGGAGGAAGCCCTCGTAGTTGCGCTGCTGGAGCTGGCTCTCGATCTGCTTGACCGTCTCGAGACCCACGCCGACGATGATCAGGATGGCGGTGCCACCGAACGGGAAGTTCTGGTTGGCGTTGAACAAGCCGAGTGCGATGAGCGGGATGAGCGCGATCGCCCCGAGGTAGAGCGCCCCGGGAAGGGTGATCCGGGACAGGACGTAGTCGAGGTACTCGGCGGTCGGGCGGCCGGCCCGGATGCCCGGGATGAAGCCGCCGTACTTCTTCATGTTGTCGGCCACCTCGGTCGGGTTGAACGTGATCGCCACGTAGAAGTACGTGAAGAAGACGATCATGCCGAAGTACACGATCATGTAGACCGGGTGGTCACCACGGACGAGGTAGTCCTGCAGCCACTGGGACCAGGCGGGCGGGTTCTGCCGGTCGGTCAGGTTGACCGCGAGCGAGGGCAGGTAGAGCAGTGACGACGCGAAGATGACCGGGATGACGCCGGCCTGGTTGACCTTGAGAGGGATGTACGTCGACGAGCCGCCGTACATCCGCCGTCCGATCATCCGCTTGGCGTACTGCACCGGGATGCGCCGCTGCGCCTGCTCGACGAACACCACGAGCGCCACCAGGACCAGACCGGCCGCGACGACGAGCGAGAACAGCCCCCAGCCCTTCTCGATCTTGATCTGCCACAGCGAGGTGGGGAAGCCCGCGGCGATGGAGGTGAAGATCAGCAGCGACATGCCGTTGCCGATGCCGCGGTCGGTGATCAGCTCGCCCAGCCACATGATCACGCCGGTGCCCGCGGTCATCACGATGACCATGAGCACGATGCCGAAGATGCCGATGTCGCTGTAGATGATGTCGTTCGGGCAGCCGCTGAACAGCTGCCCCGGCTGGCGCGCCAGCGCGATGAGGCCGGTCGACTGCAGGATCGCCAGGCCGATGGTGAGGTAGCGCGTGTACTGCGTGAGCCGGGCCGTGCCGGACTGGCCCTCCTTCTTGAGGGCCTCGAAACGGGGGATCACCACCGTGAGCAGCTGCACGATGATGCTCGCCGTGATGTAGGGCATGATGCCCAGCGCGAAGATCGACAGCTGCAGCAGCGCACCGCCGCTGAACAGGTTGATCAGGCTGTAGAGGCCGGTGTCGGCGTTGTTCTCGATGCAGTCCTGGACCGCCTGGTAGTCCACGCCCGGCGTCGGGATGACCGAGCCGAGCCGGAACAGGGCCATGATCCCCATCGAGAAGAGGATCTTCTTCCGCAGGTCGGGCGTTCGGAAGGCCCGAGCGAACGCGGTGAGCACGAAGATCCTCCGAGTGCGGTCGACGCCCACCCGCGAGAACGTGCGGGTGGCCGGTCGGGTGTGCAGGGGACTCTAACAGCCCCAGAACCCCCCAGCCGGGCCGCCGACTGCGGCATTGACCACGTATACGTGGTCAATGCGCGCTGCGCCAGGCGTCTACGCCCAGCGCAGGGGGCCCTCGCCTAGCGCAGTCGGAGTACGCGGACCCGGCCACCCGGGTGCCCCGCCCCTGGCCGCTGAGCCGGGGCCGCGTACGTCAGGTCAGAGCTCGGTGGCGGAACCGCCGGCAGCTGCGATCTTGTCCCGGGCGCTGGCCGAGAAGGCGTGCGCCGTGACCTGCAGCTTGACGCCTGCCTCGCCGGAGCCGAGCACCTTCACGAGCTGGCCCTTGCGGACCGCCCCCTTGGCGACCAGGTCCTCGACCGTCACCTCTCCCCCCTCGGGGTACAGGGCGGTGAGCCGGTCGAGGTTGACGACCTGGTACTCCGTTCGGAACGGGTTGGTGAACCCGCGCAACTTCGGCAGGCGCATGTGCAGGGGCATCTGGCCGCCCTCGAACCGGTCGGGCACCTGGTAGCGGGCCTTCGTACCCTTGGTGCCGCGCCCCGCCGTCTTGCCCTTGGAGCCTCCGCCGCGACCCACCCGGGTCTTGGCGGTCTTGGCTCCTGGGGCAGGGCGCAGGTGATGGACCTTCAGCGTCATGTCAGTCGACCTCCTCGACGGTGACCAGGTGGGACACCGTGGTGACCATGCCCCGTATCTCGGGCCGGTCCTCCTTGACGACGACGTCGTGGAGGCGCTTGAGGCCGAGGCTGCGCAGCGTGTCGCGCTGGTTCTGCTTGCCACCTATGCCGGACCTGGTCTGGGTGACCTTCAGCCGCTTGCCCATCAGGACCCCACCCCGGCGCGGGCCCGCAGGAGGGCGGCCGGCGCGACGTCCTCGAGCGGTAGACCACGTCGAGCGGCCACCGCCTCGGGCCGCTCGAGAGCCTGCAGGGCGGCCACGGTGGCGTGGACGATGTTGATCGGGTTGGACGACCCGAGCGACTTCGACAGCACGTCGTGGACGCCCGCGCACTCCAGCACGGCCCGCACCGGACCACCGGCGATGACGCCAGTTCCCGGCGACGCCGGCTTGAGCAGCACGACACCCGCGGCCTTCTCGCCCTGGACCGGGTGAGGGATGGTGCCCTGGATCCGGGGCACCTTGAAGAAGTGCTTCTTGGCCTCCTCGACGCCCTTGGCGATGGCGGCAGGCACCTCCTTGGCCTTCCCGTAGCCGACACCGACCGCGCCGTCACCGTCGCCGACGACCACCAGCGCGGTGAAGCTGAACCGCCGGCCGCCCTTCACGACCTTGGCGACCCGGTTGATCGCGACGACGCGTTCGACGAAGGCGGTCTTCTCCGCCGCCGCGCCACCACCGTCACGGCGGTCTCGGCCACCGCGGCGACCGCCCGTGTCGCTGCCGCCGGCAACGCCTCCTCGGCGCTGGGGTCCAGGCATCAGATGTCCCTCATCTCGGAATGTTCGTGGTACGTCGGGCAGGCGAGCGTGTCTAACGGCCTCACAGCGCCAGCCCGCCCTCACGGGCGCCGTCAGCGACCGCCGCGACCCGGCCGTGGTAACGGTTGCCGCCACGGTCGAAGACGACCGACTCGACGCCGGCAGCCTTGGCGCGCTCGGCGACGAGCTCGCCGACCCGGCGTGCCTTGGCCGTCTTGTTGGCCTCGAGGCCGCGCAGGTCGGCCTCCATGGATGACGCCGAGGCGACGGTGCGGCCGGCGACATCGTCGACGACCTGCACGAACACGTGCCGACTCGAGCGGGTGACGACCAGGCGCGGGCGCCCTGTCGTACCAGCGACCTTCTTGCGCACGCGCAGGTGGCGACGTGACCGCGCGACGTTCTTGTCACCGCGGCGGATCTTGACAGCGAGGCCCATCACTTACCAGCCTTTCCGGCCTTGCGGCGGATCTGCTCACCCTGGTAACGCACGCCCTTGCCCTTGTAGGGATCGGGCTTGCGCAGCTTGCGGATGTTGGCTGACACCTCGCCGACCTTCTGCTTGTCGACGCCGGAGACCGAGAAGCGGGTCGGCGTCTCCACGGTGAAGGTGATGCCCTCCGGTGCTCTGACGAGCACCGGGTGACTGAAGCCCAGCGCGAACTCGAGGTCGCTGCCCTTGGCAACGACGCGGTATCCGGTGCCGACGATCTCGAGCACCTTGGTGTAGCCCTCGGTCACTCCGGTGACCATGTTGGCCACCAGCGTCCGCGACAGGCCGTGCAGCGCGCGGTTCGCCCGCTCGTCGTCAGGTCGGGTCACCTGCAGGGTGCCGTCCTCGGCGCGAACGATCTCGATCGGCTCGGCGACCGTATGGCGGAGGGTGCCCTTGGGTCCCTTGACCGTCACCGCGCGCCCCTCGAGGGCCACGTCGACCCCGGAGGGCACGGCGATGGGAAGGCGTCCGATGCGTGACATGGCGAGCCTCCTTACCAGACGTAGGCGAGGACTTCCCCACCTACGCCCTTCTTGCCGGCCTGCCGGTCGGTGAGCAAACCCGACGAGGTCGAGATGATCGCGATCCCCAGACCACCGAGCACCCGCGGCAGGTTGGTCGACTTCGCGTAGACCCGCAGCCCGGGCTTGGAGATGCGCTTGATCCCCGCGATCGAGCGCTCCCGGTTGGGGCCGTACTTCAGCTCCAGGACGAGGGTCTTGCCGACCTCGTCCTCGCCGGGCTCGGCGACCTGCCAGCCAGCGATGTAGCCCTCCTGCTGGAGGATCTCGGCCACGTGGGTCTTGAGCTTCGAGTGCGGCATCGCCACGGTGTCGTGGTAGGCCGTGTTCGCGTTGCGCAGACGGGTGAGCATGTCTGCGATCGGGTCAGTCATCGTCATGGCGTGGAGCCGCTTCCTCGCCGCGGTTTCGCACTGTGGACCCGGCTGCTGCCGAGCTCGGTGGACCTGCGGCGTTCTTGGTGGGATGTGAAGGTACGTGGGTGAGCCGTTACCAGCTGCTCTTGGTGATGCCCGGCAGCTCGCCCGCGTGGGCCATCTCGCGGAAGCACACCCGGCACAGCCCGAACTTCCGGTAGACGGCGTGCGGCCGCCCGCAGCGCTGGCAGCGGGTGTAGCCACGCACCTTGAACTTCGGCTTGCGCGCGGCCTTGTTGACCAGGGCTGTCTTGGCCACGGTCAGGCCTCCTTGATTGCGATAGCGATCATGCGGTTTGGGATTGCGATAGAGATCATGATGCTTGGAAGGGGAATCCGAGGTGACGCAGCAACGCGCGGCCCTCGTCGTCGGTTGTGGCGGTGGTCACGACCGTGATGTCCATGCCACGGACGCGGTCGATCTTGTCCTGGTCGATCTCGTGGAACATGGACTGCTCGTTCAGGCCGAAGGTGTAGTTGCCCTTGCCGTCGAACTGTCTGGGTGACAGGCCGCGGAAGTCGCGGATACGTGGCAGGGCCAGCGAGAGCAGGCGGTCGAGGAACTCCCACATCCGGTCACCTCGAAGGGTGACGTGGGCCCCGATCGGCATGCCCTCGCGCAGCTTGAACTGGGCGATGGACTTGCGCGCCTTGGTGACCTGGGGCTTCTGGCCGGTCACGGTCGCGAGGTCGCGAAGCGCACCGTCCATGAGCTTGGAATCCTTGGCCGCCTCGCCGACACCCATGTTGACCACGATCTTGACCAGGCCGGGCACCTGCATGACGTTGCGGTAGTCGAACTCGGTGCGGAGCTTCTCGACGATCTCCTCGCGGTAGCGCTGCTTGAGCCGGGGAAGCTCGCGCGTCGTCGTCTCCGTAGTGGTGGTGCTCATCAGATGTCCTCCCCGGTCCGCTTCGCGTAGCGCACGCGGACAGTCCGCTCGCGGCCGTCCCGCTCGACCTTCTCGACGCGATGACCGATGCGGCTGCCGACCTTCTTGCCGTCGACCTCGACGAGGAGCATCACGTTGCTGACATGAACAGGCGCCTCCTGCGTGACGATGCCACCGGTCTTGGCGCCTCGGGTGGACTGGCCGACCTTGGTGTGCTTCTTGATCCGGTTCACGCCCTCGACGAGCACGCGCTGAGTCTCGGGGTAGGCCTCGATGACCTTTCCGCTGACTCCCTTGTCCTTGCCGGAGACCACCAGGACGCGGTCACCCTTCTTGATCTTCATCGCCATGGGTCAGAGCACCTCCGGAGCGAGGGAGATGATGCGCATGAAGCGCTTGTCGCGCAGCTCTCGGCCGACCGGGCCGAAGATGCGCGTCCCTCGTGGGTCGCCGCCGTCACGGATGAGCACGGCAGCATTCTCGTCGAATCGGATGTACGACCCGTCCCGGCGCCGACGCTCCTTGACGGTCCGCACGACGACGGCCTTGACGACCTCGCCCTTCTTGACGTTGCCGCCCGGGATGGCGTCCTTGACGGTGGCGACGATGACATCTCCGATGCCGGCGTAGCGGCGGCCGGAGCCGCCGAGGACACGGATGCACAGCAGCTCTTTGGCGCCTGTGTTGTCGGCCACCCGCAACCGCGACTCCTGCTGGATCATCGGGGCCCCCGCGGAGTTGTGAGCGCAGCGAGCAACTTCGTGGGGTGGTTCACTGTGCCTTCTCCAGGATCTCGACCACGCGCCAGCGCTTGGTCGCAGAGAGCGGTCGCGTCTCCATCAGCAGCACCCGGTCACCGACGCCGCATGAGTTCTGCTCGTCGTGGGCCTTGAGGTTGCTCGTGCGACGGATGACCTTGCCGTACAGCGCGTGCTTGACCCGGTCCTCCACGACCACGACGACGGTCTTGTCCATCTTGTCGCTGACGACGAGGCCTTCGCGGGTCTTGCGGAAACCACGCGAGCCAGCCTGCGTTGCGTCCGTACTCATCGGTGCCTTCTCACTGCTCGCCTTCTCGCTGCTCAAGGGGGAGGTGCTCACGCCGGGACCTCCCCGTCGGAGGTTTCGACGGTGCTGATGCCGAGCTCGCGTTCGCGCATGATCGTGTAGACGCGGGCGATCTCCTTGCGTACGGCGTTGAGCCGGCCGTGGCTCTCGAGCTGGCCGGTGGCCGCCTGGAACCGGAGGTTGAACAGCTCCTCCTTGGCCTCCCGCAGCTTCGTGGCGAGCTCGTCGTCCTCGAGCGAGCGGAGGGGCACAGTGAGCTTGTTGCCGACGCTGCTCATGAGACCTCCTCGCGTCGCACGAACCGGCACTTCATCGGCAGCTTGTGCATCGCGCGCCGCATCGCCTCACGGGCGATGGGCTCCGACACACCGGAGAGCTCGAACATCACGCGTCCGGGCTTGACGTTGGCGACCCACCACTCGGGGGAGCCCTTGCCGGAGCCCATCCGGGTCTCGGCCGGCTTCTTGGTCAGCGGGCGGTCCGGGTAGATGTTGATCCACACCTTGCCGCCGCGCTTGATGTGGCGGGTCATCGCGATGCGTGCCGACTCGATCTGCCGGTTGGTGACGTAGGCAGGCTCGACGGCCTGGATGCCGAAGTCGCCGAAGGCGATCGCCGTGCCGCCCTTGGCTGCGCCGGTGCGGCCCGGGTGGTGCTGCTTACGGTGCTTGACCCTGCGCGGGATCAGCATGGTCAGGCCTCCGTTCGGGGGACGTCGTGGCCGGTCGATGCGACGCTGTCGACGGCCGCAGGAGTCGCGGGCGTGTCGGATGCACTGGGCGTGTCGAGCGCCTCGGGCGCGTCGGGCATGTCCACCCCATCCGGCACATCGTCACGACGAGGACGCGGGGTACGGGTCGGCCGCTGACGCTGGGCCATCCGCGCCGCGGCCTGCGCAGCCTCGCGCTCGGCCCGGCTGCCTCCGGCGTCACCCTTGTAGATCCAGACCTTCACCCCGATGCGCCCGAACGTCGTGCGCGCCTCGTAGAAGCCGTAGTCGATGTTCGCGCGAAGGGTGTGCAGCGGCACCCGGCCCTCACGGTAGAACTCCGACCGCGACATCTCTGCGCCGCCGAGGCGGCCCGAGCACTGCACCCGGATGCCCTTGGCGCCGGCTTTCATGGTGGTCTGCATCGACTTGCGCATGGCTCGCCGGAACGACACCCGGCTGGACAGCTGTTCGGCGACGCCCTGGGCCACCAGCTGCGCGTCCACCTCGGGGTTCTTCACCTCGAGGATGTTCAGCTGCACCTGCTTGCCGGTGAGCTGCTCGAGGTCCCCACGGATGCGGTCGGCCTCGGCTCCCCGGCGACCGATGACGATGCCAGGGCGGGCGGTGTGGATGTCGACGCGGACGCGGTCACGAGTGCGCTCGATCTCGACGCGGGAGATTCCGGCCCGCTCCATGCCCTTGGCCATGAGTCGGCGGATCGCCACGTCTTCCTTGACGTAGTCGCTGTAACGCTGGCCCGACTTCGTGCTGTCGGCGAACCACCGGCTCTTGTGGTCGGTCGAGATGCCCAGGCGGAAGCCGTGCGGGTTGACTTTCTGGCCCACTATCGGGTCCTCCTCTTCGGCTTGTCCTGCTCGGCGGTCCGGTTGCGTGCCCCGGGTCGGTCCTCGGGTCGCGGTGCCACGACCACCGTGATGTGGCTGGTTCGCTTGCGTACGCGGAACGCCCGACCCTGGGCGCGCGGCCGGAACCGCTTGAGGGTCGGTCCCTCGTCGACGTACGCCTCACGCACCACGAGGTCCTCGACGTCGAGGCGCCGGCTGTCACGCTCAGCGGTGAACCGGGCGTTGGCGACCGCGCTCGCGAGCACCTTGTAGACAGGCTCGCTGGCGGCCTGCGGCGCGAACCGCAGCACGGCCAGCGCCTGCTCGGCAGGCATGCCCCGGACCAGGTCGACGACGCGACGGGCCTTCATGGGTGTGACGCGTACGTAGCGTGCCTGGGCCCGGGCAGCGAGGTCGACGTCGTCGACGATGTCAGCCACGGCGCGCCCTCCGGTCGTCCTTCACGTGACCCCGGAAGGTGCGCGTGGGCGCGAACTCCCCGAGCTTGTGTCCCACCATGGCCTCGGTGACGAAGACCGGGACGTGCTTGCGACCGTCGTGCACCGCGATGGTGTGACCGAGCATCGCCGGCACGATCATGGACCGCCGGGACCAGGTCTTGATGACGTTCTTGGTCCCCTTGTCGTTCTGGGCGTCCACCTTCTTGATCAGGTGGCCGTCCACGAAGGGACCCTTCTTCAGCGAACGCGGCATGACTCCAGCTCTCCGATCAGCGCTTCTTGCCGGTCTTGCGACGGCGGACGATCATCGCGTCGCTGGCCTTGTTCGGCCGGCGCGTGCGTCCTTCGGGCTTTCCGTTTGGGTTGACCGGGTGGCGACCACCGGAGGTCTTCCCCTCACCACCACCGTGCGGGTGGTCAACCGGGTTCATGGCCACACCTCGTACGGTCGGGCGCTTGCCCTTCCAGCGCATCCGGCCGGCCTTACCCCAGTTGATGTTCGACTGCTCGGCGTTACCCACCTCGCCTACCGTTCCGCGGCAGCGCAGGTCGACGTTGCGGATCTCCCCGGAAGGCATGCGCAGCTGGGCGTACGGCCCGTCCTTGGCCACCAGCTGCACGCTTGCTCCAGCAGAGCGGGCGATCTTGGCGCCGCCTCCCGGACGCAGCTCGATGGCGTGGATCACGGTGCCGACCGGGATGTTGCGCAGCGGCAGGTTGTTGCCGGGCTTGATGTCGGCCGACGGGCCGTTCTCCACCCGGTCGCCCTGCTTGAGCCGGTTCGGCGCGATGATGTAGCGCTTCTCACCGTCCAGGTAGTGCAGGAGCGCGATGCGGGCGGTGCGGTTGGGGTCGTACTCGATGTGCGCCACCTTGGCCGGCACGCCGTCCTTGTCGTGGCGGCGGAAGTCGATGACCCGGTACGCACGCTTGTGCCCGCCACCTTGGTGGCGGGTGGTGATGCGCCCGGCGTTGTTGCGTCCGCCCTTGCCGTGCAGCGGCCGCACCAGCGACTTCTCCGGCTCCGTGCGAGTCACCTCGACGAAGTCAGCGACGCTCGACCCGCGGCGGGACGGGGTCGTCGGCTTGTACTTGCGGATGCCCATTAGCTGACCGGCCCCCCAAAGATATCTATGCGGTCGCCTTCGGCGACGGTGACGATGGCGCGCTTCGTGGCGTTGCGCCGGCCGAAGCCGGTCCGGGTGCGCTTGCGCTTGCCCTCGCGGTTGATGGTGTTGACCCCGGCTACCTTGACGCCGAAGATCTTCTCGACCGCGATCTTGATCTCGGTCTTGTTCGCTGTGCGGTCGACCAGGAAGGTGTACTTGTTCTCGTCGAGGAGGCCGTAGCTCTTCTCGGAGACGACCGGGGCCAGCAGGACGTCGCGGTGGTCCTTGTGGATGCTGCTCATGCCTCGACCTCGCTCTCGGTGGCGACGGCAGAGCTGGACCGGCCCGTCACCGGCCCGGCCAGGAACTCCTGCAACGCGGCCTGGGTGAACACGACGTCGTCGGACACCAGCACGTCGTAGGTGTTGAGCTGGTCGGGAGCCAGGAGGTGCACCCGAGCGGAGTTGCGCAGGCTCTTCCAGGACAGCTCGTCGCTGCGCTGGGCAACGACCAGCACGTGCCTGCGCTCGGACAGGCCGGCCAACGCGGCCACGGCGCTCCGGGTTGAGGGCACGTCCCCCTCCAGCAGCCCCGACACGACGTGGATGCGACCGTTGCGCGCCCGGTCCGACAGCGCGCCACGCAAAGCGGCAGCCTTCATCTTCTTCGGCGTTCGCTGGGCATAGGACCGGGGTGTGGGGCCGTGGACGACGCCGCCGCCGGCGAACTGCGGCGCTCGGGTGGAGCCCTGGCGGGCCCGTCCCGTGCCCTTCTGGCGGTACGGCTTGCGGCCTCCGCCGCGGACCTCGCCCCGGTTCTTCGTGTCGTGGGTGCCCTGGCGGGCTGCGGCAAGCTGGGCCACCACCACCTGGTGGATGAGGGGGACGTTGACCTGGACGTCGAACACGTGAGCGGGCAGCGTCGCGGTGCCGACGGAGGCGCCCTGCGCGTCCCGGACGTCGACCTGGAGGTCGGTGGTCACTGGTCGGCTCCGTTCGTCACGAGCGAGCCCTTGGCAGCAGAGCGGACGAGGACCAGGGCGCCCTTCGGCCCCGGCACGGCCCCCTTGATCAGCAGAAGGCCGTTGTCGGCGTCCACCGCATGGACGGTCAGGCCCTGGGTGGTCGTACGCACGCCGCCCATCCGGCCGGCCATGCGCATCCCCTTGAAGACCCGGCCGGGTGTGGCGCAGCCGCCGATCGACCCCGGGGAGCGGTGCTTGCGCTGGGTGCCGTGGCCGGCGCCCAGGCCGGAGAAGCCGTGGCGCTTCATGACCCCCGCCGTGCCTTTGCCCTTGCTCGTGGCGGTCACGTCGACGCGCTGCCCCGCCTCGAACAGCGTCGCGGTGAGCTCCTGGCCGAGGGTGTACTCGGTGGCGTCGTCGGTGCGCAGCTCCACCGTCACCCGGCGCGGCGTGACGCCGGCCTTGGCGAAGTGGCCGCTCTCAGGCTTGTTGACCCGGCGTGGGTCGACCGCTCCGAACCCGATCTGCACGGCGGAGTAGCCGTCGATGTCGGCCGAGCGGACCTGGGTGACGACGCAGGGACCGGCCTGCACGACGGTGACGGGCACGATCCGGTTGTTCTCGTCGAAGACCTGGGTCATGCCGAGCTTCTCGCCCAGCAGTCCCTTCATCAGCTTTCCCATGACTGGCGCGTCCTTCGATGTCTCGTCAGAGCTTGATCTCGATGTCGACGCCCGCCGGAAGGTCGAGCCGCATGAGCGAGTCGACGGTCTTCGGCGTGGGGTCGATGATGTCGATCAGCCGCTTGTGCGTACGCATCTCGAAGTGCTCTCGGGAGTCCTTGTACTTGTGCGGCGAACGGATCACGCAGTAGACGTTGCGCTCCGTCGGCAGGGGCACGGGTCCGGTGATCCGCGCCCCGGTCCGCTCGACGGTGTCCACGATCTTGCGCGCCGACGCGTCGATGACCTCATGGTCATACGCCTTGAGCCTGATCCGAATCTTCTGCTCAGCTGCCATTGCTCTTCAGCTCTCTTCTCTGCGGTTCACGCCCCGCGAGGGCGGTGCGGGGGTTGCGTGGGGGTCTGCCGGGGGTTCGCGTTCTGCTGGGGTGGAGGCGACTGCCTCTCGGTTCTGCCGAGCCGGAACCCCAGCAGAACGCGAAGCCGAGCCAGCCGCACCCCCCGAGCACCTACTTCAGGATCTTCGTGACCCGGCCGGCCCCGACGGTGCGGCCGCCCTCGCGGATCGCGAACCGCAGCCCCTCCTCCATCGCGATCGGCTGGATCAACTCCACCACCATCTCGGTGTTGTCGCCCGGCATCACCATCTCG